>NZ_JARPVX010000065.1:0-22190 GCF_033947565.1 Lichenihabitans sp. Uapishka_5 | reverse complement strand
CAGACTCGCACGAGCCCAGCGTCCTGTGAATCCTCTGTGCGCGTCAGTGCACTAGAGTGTTTCCCGAGATTGGAGGGTGCAGATGGGACGGAGAACCTCACCTTCCAGTCGCGCACAATCTGAAGCGCGACGCTGCTGATTGCTGCCGCCTCAGATCGCGAGCCACCATCGAAGATCCGCGCCAGGGCAATGAGCCGGCGTGCCTAATCCGCATCCTTCGTGGCGCGCGCCATGCTGTCGGAATCAGAGCGAAGGGGGATGGGCGTAGCCATGGCAAATCCCGTCGCCATGATGATTCATACCTCAAGACGCCTGAAAACCCCTACGAGTCAGGCTCGCCGCTCGCTGGTATAATGACCAAGCACCGTCGCGGCCCGATCCATGGCTGACTGCCAGTCCTCGCTGGCCCGCATCTCTACCGAATGCCAACCATCATAACCTGATCGAACGACTGCAGCTGCTATGCCGGCGTGATCGGCCTCCGCAAACGATCCCAGGGGAACCAGATCGGGCTCGCTGACATGCATGTGAAACGCCACCCGTGCAGCGTCTTCGACGACATCGGCACCTTCCTGGTTGATCATCACCGTGCCTGTGTCGAGGTGGAGCGAGAAGCCGGCCTCGCCAACCGCTTCGACGAGCGCCTTCGCCTCCTGGGTGCTCGTGACGAAGCGACACTTGTAACGCTGCGGATTCGCTTCGAGGCACAGCTCGACCCCGTGTGCCGCATAGAAGCGGCCAATGCGGCCAAAGAAATCGACGGCGATTCGCTTGGCTTCGGCGGCGTCAAGGTTGCCCGGATCGCGCAGCGTCGGCGAACCGAACACGCAGGCGCCGGCTCCGACACCTGCGGCGATCTTGCACACCTGCTCGAGCCGGAGCGCCAAGCGGTTGCGCGCTTCACTGTCTGCGAACAAATGGACGTCCGATACACCGAACATGATGGCTTGAAGCGCCGGAATAGCAAGTTGTCGGGCACCAAGCCGGTCCCTGTAGCGCTTGACCGTGGTGGGATCCGCCTCATCAAGGCTGCCAAAGACCTTTGCCGGAGCGACCTCAATCCCTTTGAAGCCCAAGGTGGCGGCGCGGTCCAAGGCCTCGTCATCCTTCTCGGACGGCCATGCGATGTTTGATATCGAGGCTTTATCCATGGTCCTGTAGCCGACCCTTAGTTGCATCCGGCGATGAGCGTACGGCCGTTACGAAACGACGCATCGCGTCGAGCACGGAGGCCTGATCCATGATGTAGCCGTCTTGGCCACCGAAGAGGCCGGCATGGCGCGTCCGCAGGTCGTAGAAAGGCGCGGGGCTGATCGACGGGCCGATCTGAGCGTGGGGAAACAGCGTCTCGACGATGTACCCCGTCTCGATCGGCTCGGGAAACAGGTTGACTACCCGAAGCCCGGCCCGCCCGGCGATCTGCAGATCGTCCGCCAGGCGATCCAAGGGATACCACTGGAATCGCGTGCGCAAGTTGATCTTGTCTGTTTGGTTGCCGTGCAACAGATCGAATACGACATTCTTCTTAAGACCGGGACCGAACAGCGCCGGCAGCCGTGCGATCAGCGCGCTGGCAAAGCGCTCCTTGATGAAGCGCTCGACGGCGAGGCGATGCTTACCGTAGGGCTGCCCCTCATCGGGCTGGATCGCCTCGGCCTCGTCGGCGGTCTGACTGGGGTCGGGATAAACGTCGATCGTCGAGATCAGCGTGAAACGCTCGGCCTTTACTGTTACGAGAACATCCAACAAGGCCTGGATCTGCTGCCAGTCGCGCTCTGGCTCCTTGTTGGCCTGCCATTTCACGGCTGAGATGCCGGCGCAAACGATCTCTTCGAAGGTCCGGCCGGACATCTGCCTAAAATTCGTGGAATTGAAGACGGCATCGTACGACCCGGCCTTTACCAGGTTGGATCCGACGAAGCCGGTATGGCCGATGAGTGCACGCGTCAAGGGGAAACCCGTTTTCTAGCGACAGCGACACCATCCTGCCGCGCGGACCGTTCGATGGCCCGTCCGTCCAGCAGGCGGCGCACCAGCAGGTAGTTCGTGGCGAACGACAGCCCGGTGGCGGCGATGATCTGCGTCAATATCCAGCGATCTTGCAACCCGAGCCATGTCGAAGTCAGGTACAGGGACATTGACCTGACCCCGAGAGCCACTAGGGCCGAAGCGACTGTCCCCAACGCGCGCGATGCCGACGCGGTCCGAGACGCGCCGGCGAAGGTCCAGAACTCGTGCACGAAGTACATGACGACGCTCGCAAGCCCGATTGACACCGTGACGGAGCCGATCAGGGACAGGCCGGCCACGGTGGTCAGCGCCCAAGCGACGCTGATGTCGAGACCAAGGCCGAATAGGCTGGCGAGGAAGAACCGCAGCAAGGACAGATCTAGGAGGCGGCGGACGACGCCCGGAATCCGGGTCAGCGTCGGTCCGTTAGGGGGCCTAGTCGATTGCATCGAAGAGGTCATAAATATTGTCGATCTTGCTGCCCAGTACGGAATGAAAGCCTGGCAGTTCGGTGTGGGCCTGCAACAAGATGGGGCGACCGTCGTCCCGCTCGTTCCGGATCGGTATGGTTTTGACGTCGAACAGCGAGCTTTGCCAGGTCACTTGCCCAAGCGCGGGCATGTAACGGCGGGCGTCGTTCATCATGTGGCGCCATCTCGTTCGGTGCGGCACACTCGCGGCAATGTCGTAAGGCGTCGGCACGTCATCCTCGTCCGTCCAGGTCATGTGGGGCGTGTAACGCACATGGGTAAGCGAATAGGCTTGGGCGGCCGGATAAGGCATAGCGGAAAAGAAGGCGCCATCCATCATCGTCACCGCAAGCCCTTCGAGCTCCGATGGAGGTTTCACCAGCGCTATCTCCACGAGCTCATGCTTAAGGGGCAGACGTTCAAGGCCGCTCGACTTCAGGACGGCATTGATTTGCGAATATGTGACGTTGAACACCTGGACGGCCTCAATGTCCGGTTCATTTTCTAAGCGGATCGCCAGAACGTCTTCCTGACGTCGTTCGACGCGTGTGACCTTGGACCTGTAGGCGAAGGTCACAGGCAGCGCAGCGAGCCTCTCCATCAGCAAACGGCGCATGACTGTATAATCGAACGCGTATTCCGTGCAGGCGAAGACATCCTCGACCAGATCTGGCGTGAATAGGGCTTTTTGAGCCGGGGAGGCCACGCGCAAGGGGGCACCGATGGCCTGAAACATTCCTGAAAACCGCCGCGCGTTTACCTTGGTGCGATATCGGGCAATGGCGTAGAGCATCTGGAAGTCGCGGATGACGGCTTCGTTGTAGTCGCGGGTGAACCGCTCAAAATTATGCCATGAGCGTAGCGCCGTCGCGAAACTGCGGGGGTAATGAAAGCCGGTGTGGACGCGAGCCTGATTGACTGCAGATGCCCGCTCCAAGGGCATCGCCCCCATCTCGCAGACCAGAACCGACTTGCCCTGCCGGGCCAGATGCTCTGCAAGCGCGCAGCCATAGAAGCCCGCGCCGATCACGATCACGTCGTAGCTGCGCCGAGGCGTCTGCGCGACGACGCGTGTCATGGATTGTACCGACCCGCCAAGGTCCGGAACAGGATCTCGACGAGTTCCAAATTGCCTCGGGCATTCAGCTTCGTGGGGATGGGACCTGCCGACGGATAGGACCGCGTAGTTGGGATCTCGCAGGTCGCAAGCCCGAGGCGGGACGCGCGCACAGTCAGGTAAGCCAGAAGCTCATATGTCTGGAAGACGTCGCGGAAGGGTTGGACAGCGGGATGCGTTAGGTAGCGGCGGCTGTAGGCGCGGAATCCCTGGGTCGTATCGGTGTAGCGGCGGCGCGCGGCCAAGCTCAGGACAGGGGCGTGCAGCAGCTTGATGGCCCAATCGCGCAGACGGGGAGTGTTGACCGCCCTGCCACCCGGAATAAAGCGCGAGGCTTGCGCGTAATCGATGCCGTCCTCCAAGGCCTGAATGAACAAGGGGATCGACTCGACGGAATCCTTGCCGTTGCCGTCGATCGTCACGACCCCCTCGTACCCTTCCTTGATCGCGAACGCATAGCCGATGCGAAGCTGGGCCGACAGCTTGCCCTTATCGGTCTTCGTGAGCAGCGCCCGGACGGCAGCGTCCCGAAGCAGAACAGGATCGAGCGACCCATCCTTCGATCCTCCGTCGGCGATAACGATATCGGCCATCCCGCCAATCCCGAGGTCCGCCATCCTGCGGAGCTGCGCCTGGATTCGGGTGCCCTCGTTGATCACCGGAATTACGATGCAGTATCGCGCCGTCTTGTTGTGAAACACCGCGGATTCATGCGCCGGGATGACGGGAGCGGGGGGGTTTGACATCGATCTCGACGATCCTGGAACAAAAGTCAGCACTGGCAGCCGGGGTGACGTCCGGAGTTCAGGCCGGTCCGTCCTTGAACATATGGGCCGGCTCGACGTTCAGGATCGTGACCTCCCGAAATAGGTCGCTTGCGGTTGCCTCGCTAACGAGGCGCGGAGGACGGGTTCGCTCCTGGCGATCCAAAGCGCGCGACAGGCCGAGGCTCAATACGGCCGATACGTTCAACTGCACGAACATGCTTAGCGCGAGCAGGGACGTCGTCGTGGTCCACCCTTCCGCGATCTGTTTTTTGAACATCCACGTCGTCACGACATAGACGAAAACCAGGAACGAGCCGAGCGAGACTGCCAAGCATACGGCGCTGACGATCCGAAGCAGGCGAGGCGCCGAGACGGCCAACAAGCGCGCGAAGGTGTCGATGCGTCCCATCAAGCGCCGGAATCCGCCTCGCGTCGGCGGCATAGTGACCTTCAGGACCGTTTGTGGGCCGAATAGGCGATGCGCCATGAACCGGAACACCGGGATCGCATCGGGATAGGTCATCAACTCGCTCAGCAACTGGCGCGTCATACCCAGGCTGCGGAAATACCGCGTATCGACCTGCAGCCCCGTGATGAAACGGACCACAAAGGCGCCAAAGCGTTCTGACAGGCTGTTGCTGCGCCGCCGCAGGCGAACAAGACTCACGTTGGCGCGGAGCTTTTCGAGGATCGGCGCAAGATCCAGGTAGGGCAGTTCGTCCGATGAGGTCAGCACGATGAGGTCGCCGATGCATTCGCTATAGCCATGCACTGCCATGCGGTCGAAATCAGCGCCGCTTTCAACCTGCATAAAGCGTGTCTGCGGCGCGACATGCCCAAGACGCACCAGGAGTTGTGGCCCGATCACGTCCGAGTCTTCGGGCCCGATCAACAGGATTTCGAAGAACGCGTAGCGGTCGCGCAGGAACGAGGCGAGCTTGCCGAGATGAGTCTCATCGAGGCCGGCATGAGCGCTTACGACCACGATCAGGCTGACGAGGAGCGAACTGTCGAGACTGCCGGTGCCCCGATGCAGAGTGTCGTCTAGCAATTCGCCTTCCTTCAACACCGGGGATCGTTGACAACACAGCCCAGCACTTAGATGGCGCATCTCCGGTTGTCCATCGACCCTTCGCTCCCATGGTGTAGCGCACGCGAGCGCTGCGCGCCTTCCGCGAACTCTGGCGATCTAACAGAGCGGGGCTCAAAGCCTAAGGAAGGCCAGGCACGACACGACCTAGATCAGGGTCGATACCCAGTCGCCTGCCACCTACGCCGCTTTATGGTGCAGCGAGCTGCTGCTCTCGGCTGATGGCCACGAAGCGCCGTCCGAGCCGTAGGGCCGGGCGCTCGATGGCGAGATGGACAAGCGTAGCCGCTGCGATGGCGCCTGCTGATGCGATGAGAAGAAGAGAGAACAGGCGCCCTGGCGTGCTTGCGTGAGAAAGAGCGTCTGGCAGCACCAGAGTATAAATGCCGAACAACACCAACCCATGCAGCATGTAGAGGCTGTAACTGATCTCGCCGAGCATCAGCATCGTGCGCGTCCGGAGGAGACCGAACAGCGTGTTGCCACAGGCGATCGGCGCGAACACGAAAAGCAGGATCAGGTAGCTGAACACCGAATACGGGTTGTCGCAACTCAAGAACAGGGTCAGGGCTGCGAACGCGCAGACAAGCGTGCCCATCCACCCTGCCGCATGACGCCGAATCGCGGGTAGGCGGCCAATCTCGCCGACAAGGCCGCCCAGCGCGAAGGGGGCGACGAATAGGCCTTGCAGAGGCGGCAAAACAGGGTTGAGGCGAGCGACCAGAAGGGCCGCCACGGAAAGCAGGAAGAGCGCCCACGCCTCGAAGCGCAGCTTCGTCCAGGCGAAAGCAAGCAGAGGCAAGGCCAGGTAGAAAGTCCATTCGTAGGCCAGCGTCCAGTGCACGCCGGCGTCGATCAGGTTGGTGGCCGGATATCCGGCGATATCGGTCGACTGGAAGAAGATCCACGGCTCGAAGCTCGGCTGCAGAGCCGTCGACCATGGCGCGCCGGTGACCCGCAGGGCGGCGGCATAGATCAGCACGATCGTGACGCCATAAACCGGCAGAAGCCGGAACACCCGACCTGCGAAGAAGGCATTCAGGTTGATCGCACCGCGGGCCGCCTTGATGCGCCCGAAAAACAGGAAACCCGTGATCATGAAGAACAGCACCACGCTGCAGCCGCCCATCAGATTGTGGAGGTGTGTCGGCGGCACCTCCCAGCGGCCCGTATGCTTCCATTGGTAGGTGATGAAGAAGTGGTGGTAGAAGACGCACATGGCGAGAACGCCGCGCAGCCCGTCGATCGAGGCCAGGCGGCCGGGCAAGGACGGAACAAGCCTCGGCAGCCTGACGGCCCAGAGGCCGACCGCGATGACGACAAATCCTCCGATCGAGAGCCAGGCGGGAGGATGGGCGATATACGTCATGGCGCCTGCGGTTCCGATCGGTTACGGCCGACTTGCAATGGTCCGGGATCCACCCGAAGCAACGCCGAGGTCAGGACGTGCCCTGCGTCTCGCCGATCCCGCATACAATCCTGGCCGATCGGTTCAAGACGGCTCGTGGCTTCGGCGCAAGGCCGAGAGCGTCCGTTCGACCCCGATGCGGAACGGATAGGCGGGTTCCCATCCGAGATCCTGCTTGGCTCGTTCGATCGACAGTACACTGATGGGAACATCGAAGCTGCGGCGCGGGGTTCTGTTGACACGGAGCGGATGACCGACCTGGGTCTCGAGCTCGGTGACGATGTCGTTGAGGCTAAGACCGCCGCCGCTTCCGATATTATAGATGAAGCGATCAACCGA
This sequence comes from Lichenihabitans sp. Uapishka_5, assembly GCF_033947565.1. Classification (NCBI taxonomy): domain Bacteria; kingdom Pseudomonadati; phylum Pseudomonadota; class Alphaproteobacteria; order Hyphomicrobiales; family Lichenihabitantaceae; genus Lichenihabitans; species Lichenihabitans sp. Uapishka_5. The sequence continues at coordinate 14,989 of NZ_JARPVX010000065.1, read as the reverse complement.
AGGCCGCGTCGCCAGCACGGTCAGACACCGCGCGACGTCGTCGATGAAGATGTAGTCGCGCACCACCGTGCCGTCGCCCCAGATCTCGATGGTGTCGCCCGCCAGGGCGCGATGAATGAAGGTCGTCACAGCGCCAACGCCCGAGACGAGGCTTTGATTGCCACCGAAAGGATTGGCGATGCGGGCGATGCGGCAATCGATGCCATACATGTCGCGGTAAAGTCCGAGGTAGAGTTCTGCCGTGGCCTTGCCGGTGCCGTAGGCCGTGATCGGCGCGATGGGGTGGTCCTCCGCGACGGGAACGTGCCGTATCCGGCCATAGACCGTGCCGCCGGACGACGAGAAGACCAAGCGGCCACCGCCGCGTCGACGAAGCGCATCCAGTAAGGCGATGGTGGTCCCGACGTTGATGTCGAGATCACGTCCCGGATCGGCGTTGGCGCTCGCCGGCGTGGATGCCCAAACGTAGTGGTGGACAACATCGACGCCTTCCAGCAACCGATCCCAATCGGCAGTGCCGAGTTCGAGAACCTCGAAGGCGATCGGGGCGACCTGCTGGTCGTCCTGAAACGGCACGCGGTCGGCTACCGTTACGGCATGGCCGGCGGCGACCAGGTGCCGCACCACATTGCGGCCGATGAAGCCGCATCCGCCGAGTACGAGATGGCGTTCACCAGTCATTAAGGTGCTCCATGGCCTTCGGCGCTATAAGGACAAATCAGACGCGCTTCAAGCCAAGATCGTGGTTATTGACGGCTCCCATGCCCAAGTGCAGGAGAAGAATTTAGCCAAAACCGCAAGGCAAGAACGAATCCGATAATGATAACCATTCCATAAGCCTACATTTCATAACCGCATGTATTTATGGCTGGCGAGTTCACACAAACGGGAGGCTGACTTGCTCCCGGATCATTTTCGGCACAATTATCGAAACTACGCGACGCCATGCCAGGACAAGGACGAGCAAAACGAATATTGCTAGAAGGTGATAAACAGGGCCGATGTACATCGCATTATCGGTCGTGAAGCTAGTGACACCGATGATCGAAAGAAGCCCTATCCGACTAAAGGCATAGGTCAAAATGACGACGCAGACCCGTTCTGCGGTTCCGAACTGCATTCTTCGGCTTAACAATAGGCAACATAGGGCAAGTATAATTGTCACAAGTTCCAGAAGTATCAGTAACGCATGATAAATGCCTAGCAGGGTTTTGAGAAAGGAAAAATCGATTGAGCTGCGATATTCGTCGGTTCCTTTGAGAAAGCTTGACTTGAAATCGGACGATTCAAAGATCGGAGGCCCGTTCAGGATTTTGAACATCGCTCCGAGAGCAGCCTGCTCTCCTTCGCTGGACGACGCCGTCAACGCGCTCGGGTCGGCGGTGAGCGCGGTCCGCATGATTTCGAACCCATACCCCGGCATCTGCACAACATCGTTCCAGGACATCGTCGGCAGGGCCGCGATGGGCCGCCAGTCACAGTGTAAGGCGCCTCGCTTACAGGCGCCTTCGATATCGGCCCTCACCTGCTTATAGAACGCTGCCGCTTCTGCCGGGGACTGATGGTGCCCCCGCTGCCACGCTGCGTAACGCACGGCCCAATGCCACCATCCATTGCCGATTTCGCCGCAGCGGTTCGCCGCAATTGAACAGGCAAAATCGAAATACCCAGGCGCCTCGATCACGGGCCGCAGCGTCGCCAATGCCGGGCTGACATCGTACAGCATCTGCCGTGCCGCCTTGGTCACCGCGACTCCCGGAATACGACCCCCATCCCGCACGGACTGCGTTGCCGAAATGGCTTTGACGAAGGCAGCATCGTTTATTTCGGCAACCGCCCACCGACCGTAATGCGCGCGGTTCATCAGTCCGAGGCCGACCGGAAGCAACACGGCGGCTAACAAGAACAGCAAAGCACCTTTGAGCCTGACGAGTCTTCGGTGCTGATCCAGCAGAAGCCAGACAAGCACGCCCGGCAAAAGCCAGATACCGTCTTCCCGCGTGATCCAGAGCCACCCGAATGCGACGCCGGCGGCGGCGATCCAACGATAACCTCTACAATCGGTCATCCAGCAGATGAGCAGACCCAGGAAGAGCATAAACTGATAGCAATAGATATCTTCACGAAGAACACGATTCAGCATGAAATATTGCGGCGAGAAGAGCACAAGCCCGAACGCCAGCAAAGCTGCGAGCCGGCTGAGGCTCAGACGCCAAACAGCCCAGGAAAAAAAGACAGAAATACTTCCATTGAAGAGACCCACGGCAATATTGAACGGCAGCCCCGACAGTGCAGCAAGAGCGATGAAGAACGAGAATCCCGGCGGCTTGGCAAGCGTCCTGTCATTATAGACGCCAAGCCACTCGCCATTGAGCAGAGATCGCGCCAACCCCACGTAGAGCGCATCGTCGTGAGCGGCACCAGGGCGCAGGTCCCATGGCTTATGAAGCATCACGAAAAGATAGGCGCAGGCCAGAAGCATAAAGAGCGCAAAAACGACCGTTATAGATGGTCGGATCGTCATGCACCTTGCGAGCGTCCTCCCGATCGTGTCGCGCGACGTGTCCATGGCTGCTCTGCGAAACCATGTTCTCATTGCAAGACACTCTCACGCGAAAATTGGGCGCTCACCAGTTTGATCCAGGGGTTCTGATACCCACGACATCAAAACCTGCGCTGCGGACGACAAAGGGGAGCAAGCGCTCGACAGCATGCAGCATCGTTGCGTCATATGGCAGGGGTTCGGCGGGGAAATCGCTCCAGTCTAGATTCAGACCTGCCAAAGGTGAAAGGGCCTCCGGCCGAGCCCAAAACATGGTACCAAGTGGAAAATCGAAGACATCATCCAGAGCGACTTCCAGCTTCATGCGCTCAGCCAGCGCCTCACCGATCGCACGATTTCCATCCCAGCCGACGAGATGCGGATCTTCTGCCATGATCAACCCTATCTTGGGGTTCGCTACACAGGCAGCCGCGACGGCGTCGAGCATGGGGCTTGGTCCGACCAGATTGCTCCAAAGGAAGTCCCGCCAGCGCTCACCCATTGAAGCATCCGTCGCGTTGCTCTTCTTCCCGTGAACATGGCCGACGAGATCGTAATTCGAGGTTTGGATATTTCTCAGGACATGCAGGAACGGGCCGATGTCCCTGCCTTTGTTGGGGTTAACCAATATTCTGCAAGTCTTTCTCCCATTGCAGATGTTCGCCAGTTCAGCGGCTTTCTCCTCAGTGTCGGTGGTCAAGTATAAATCGCACGATGTGGCATTCTCATTAAGGCGAGCAAGAAAGTCGACGATTAAGTCGGGATAGAAGAAATGCCCGTGCAGAGCGACGCGCAGATCGGATGGGCTCGCAGCGGGCGCAGGAGACAGCACGCTTCGCGCCCATGGGCCAGCTGGTTTGCCCGCCCGCAGCCAATGGGCAAGCGGCGTCTCACCCTGCTCCACACAAGCCTGGCTGTGATGCAACGCATAGATCTGAGGGTGAAAGCCTGCATAGCCACGACGAAACCAATTGTTGCCAGTCTGGCCCTCGCTGATTCCGACTGATGCCCATTGCTGCCTGACAATTTTGGCTAGCGAATCACCATCTCGAACGATCTCGCTCGGCGGCACGACCATCGCGGCGTCGAGATCGGCTTGCAGCAAGGTATTCAAGTCCTCGGTCCGCAGGGCGGCGGCCGCTTTACGCCCCCAAGCGTCAAGCTGGGCAGTATAGTGCCCCATGTCGAAGACCTGTCGAGCCCGGAGGGCTACGGCGCTCCGCATCTTTTCCTGGGCGATCGGGTCCCTTGCAAATCGGCATATGATCTCAGCCGCGGCCGTGGCATCGAGGTAAGGTGCGACAAGAATCTTGGTTCCTGCCGACTGGCTTAGGACTTCGGCGGTCCCAGACGCGCCGGCGAAACAAACGACCGGAAGCCCTCTCGAAAGCGCGTCGATGGCGACGTTCGGCTGCGGATCGAGCCGAGAACTCATGAGAAAAAGATCGGACGCGGCATAGACCGGATTAAGATCGGTCGTCGGCTTCATGATGCGAAGGGTGCTGCCGACTCCAGACCGCGCGATATGCTCAGACAGATAGGCTGAATAGGCGAGGTCCGTTTCTGGATCGTATCCTCCACCGATCCAGACGAAGCGCAATTCAAGATCAGGAGCGATCTTCTTGCATGCGGCCGCGACAGCAACGAACACATCAACACCCTTGCGGATATCGACTGTTCCGGCGCCCAGGATCGTGAAGACGTGTGGTGATCCATCGAGGACCGTATCGATCGTACGCGGCAGCAACGTCTGGCTTAGTGAGGCTGTCTGTTTCACCCCCCGCATCACCGCCGGCGGATCTACTCGCCCTTGGGCTAGAATATGCACCCCGTTGCGCCGGCTTAGGTGCGGCAATGTTTTGAACGATGATTCAGCGACGACATGCGCGGGAAACACAATGTCGCTTGCCCAGTCGAATGCGTCGCTGAGCTTGCTGAGCGGTCTCGTGTAGGAAGCGAACTCATGGATCAAAGCGACACAAGGGACACCTCGCATCGACAAGTGCGGGATCAGTTGACTTGTCTCGATGCTGTTGGCGACCGCATACAAAGGGTCGTAGGTCTTCACCAGACGCTCGGCGACACGGCTCATCTCCGCCGGATGCCAGTGATGCCAGTCCATCGGCCCGACGAATGCGGCTGACACATCGGCGAAATTGCGATCCAACGGTCCGGATCGCAGCACGACCGAGACGATCAGATGCTGTTTGGCCAGATCGGTCGCGATGCTGAACCCGAGCAGGGGAGCGCCGGTGCGCGTGGCCTCATGGACGAGCATCACCACGACGCGACGCCCGTCGGTCTTATCAACAGGCGAAAACGTCAGTTCGTCGACGGCCGGTCGTGGCCGACGCGCCTCGCGTTCGCCTGCTCTGACGAAGTGCAACAGGGGCGACATGCCGGCGGTCGCGATGTCGGGGTAGCGATCGCAATAGAAGACTGGATCGAACTTCGACGAAGGCCGCAGCCCTTCCGGCTCTCCGATCGCAAGGTAATGATCAATCGGGTCGATCGAGGCCGCCCATGCGGCCTCGGTTCCAGAGTAGGCATCTTCGTCGAACAGACCGCTCGCGGCGATCAGATCCGCTTCGGCGCTGCGCCTCGGTCCCGTCGAACCCGGGGGTCGGGAGAGTTCGAAGGGCGGCGATACAGGCAAGGCATCCTGGGGCGGCATCGCATCGATGCCCTCGCCGGGGGCCACCCGTCGCGACACGAGACGGCGTAAGGAGCGTCGCGCAACCCGATAAGGGCCCATGACGCGCCATGAGGCCGAGACCCGCATCGCCTCGATGGTTCCGCGCAGCCGGTTCGCCTCACCTTCGGCCTGATGTACCTGACCGGCCGCAGCGCCGTGATGGTGGTGGAAGGTCTCGACGAGGCCTTCGAGATGATCGAGGGCCGCGCCTCGCGTGCGGAGCTCGACCGCCTGGGCCGCGACCACATTGTCCAGCGCTGCAACCCGAGACTCCAGCTGCTCGGAATGCGCCTTGCCTTGCGAGATCGTTTCCGCATCGCGAGTCACGGCCGCCGCACTTTCGCGCCGCGCCGCCTCGAGAGCTTCTTGCAGACGCGCCACATGGCCGGCGTGCTCGGCCACGCGCTCCTCGAGTTGTTCGATCTGCCCCTTGCCTTGCGAAATCATCTCCGCATCGCGGGTCGCGGCCGCCACGCTTTCGTGTTGCGTCGCCTCGAGAGCTTCTTGCAGACGCGCCGCGTGGCCGTCACGCTCGGCCACGAGTTCCTCGAGGTTCGCGGCGTGGCGCCTGAGTTCTGCCAGGTCGGCGTCCGACCGCTGCATGTCCGCGAAGGATGGCCGGATCGGAAGACGCTCGTTTCCGAAGCCGATCTCGTCCGAGCTCGCGGTGGTTCCGTTCACATGCGCCTGGAATTGACGCTCGAAATCCTTGTATCGCAGGACGTCGTGCCGCGTCATCCAGAGACCGACCCCGAAGGCGAGCCGGATGGCGAGTTCGTCGATGGTCGGGGGAACGTCGGCCGCCGGCGCCGCGCAGGTGTCGAGGGTCAGGAAGGCGTCGCGCACGGCGCGATAAAACAGGTAGCCCGCCTCGATGCTCGACGCGATGCTCCACTCCTGGTCTATGAAATGCGCTCCTTCGTCACCGACGATGAGGTTCCGTGGAATGGCGTCGATGAAGCTTGATGGCAGGATCGTGGCCGCCGCGAGGCCTTCCGACGCGGCCCCCGATGACCGCAGCATCGCCTCCACGGCCTCCCACCAGGGCGCGGTCCAGCCTGCCAGATCCTGCAGGGTCCAGGCAGGATGCAGCACGAGATCAGCTAGGCGGTCGTGCCAGAGCACGCCCATACGATAGGCGTCGGTGCTCACGACCGCGCCGCTGGCCGTCAGGGTCTCGGCCACGATGCCGTCACCGGACTGGACGAAGTGCACGGCCTTGCCGTGCGGAGCAGGCCGGTCCAGGGCGAGGTAATACGCGACCGTGTTCGACTCCGGGATCGCCTCACGCGAGGCGACCACCAGGAAGGAGTTGGCGAGATCGGCGATCAGGCCGTTGCGGGCCACGGGGCGCCACGCCGCGCCTGCGGAGAACGGCAGTGCGGCCGGGCGCTGGACGTCCCGCCGGACGGCCTGCGCGATCAGCGAGGCCGAGTTGAAGCCGGATCCGGGCTCGGACGCCCGGTCGGTCAGGATGACGGCCGGCAGCTTGTAGTCCGGAAACGCATAAAGCCAGCGATGTTCCGAGAGGCCAGCGCCGTCGAGCCGAGCCGCAAGGTCCCGATGCCCGAAGGTCACCGGGCCATCGGCAGCGTAGCGGTCCTCGACCCCAGCGAACGGCTCGCCGAGGTGGTCCTCGGGGTAGCCGGCGAAATATTTCAGTCCCAGCTGGTTCTCGATGGCGAGAACCAGCCGACCGCCCGGCCTCAACAGGGAACCGACGTGACCAAGCATGCGGTCCACGGGATCGCCCACGCCGCCGCCACCGAAGTACGCGCGCGCGTATTCGAGCACCCCGACCATGATGATCGTGTCGAAACACGCGGTCCCGGACAGGTTCGCCAAATCGTCGCAAGCGACCTGGACGTTGGGCAGGTCCCGGCAGCGCAAGGCAGCCGCCGCGGCCCTAAACGGGCTGCCCTCGAAGGCCGTGACTGAATGACCAGCCTCGCCCAACGCACGCGTGATCGCGCCGAAGCCGGCTCCGATCTCCAGAACGTCCCCGCGGATCATCCCGGCCACCGGCCATAGCAGGCCTGAACGCGCCGGGCTTAGGTGGTACCGTGTCACCCAGCTTGAGATGCATCCACCAAGATCACGCGAGAAGATCGAGCGATCGGCCGCGCCTTCAATCGCCTCACGTACCGACCGTTCTTCCGGGCCATCGCTATAGCCGAAACTCGCCCTCGGGGTGTCGGGACGCCAAAGGCCGTCCTCTTCGGATTTCACATACGATAAAGCGGAGAGATCGATCATTCAGGACCATAGTGCGTGTTTCAGTCTGACCCTCCCTTTGCCCAAACGAGCTCTCCACAGGGCATAGGCCAGATCCTTCAAGACTGCCTCTCACATAACCGTAACGTTCGGCAAGATCGTGTCCTCTGGAGCTATGCGGGACTTTGGGTGACGAGGCGATCAGGCGGCGCGATGCGACGTGAGGTCTATGATCTCGGTCCCGTCTCGGAAGGTGGCACCGGCGGCGACTTTGGGCAACTGGCTCTCGCCTTTCAGCCGCCGCCAAGTCTTCGAGGCTGCCATCGCCAGTTTGAAGACCATCAGCCGTGCGGTGTTCGGCGACAGCGCACCCGTGGTACGCACCGTCCTGTGCGGGACGGTGGCGAAGACGCTCTCGATGGGGTTCGATGTGCGCAGATAGTCCCAATGCTCGGCTGAGAAGTGGTCGTGTCCCTTGGCGTGGTGTAGCTCGCTGATGCCACGACGACTGCCGGCTTGGGCCGGGAGGATCAGGCTGCCAGGGTCGGCAGGCTGACAAGGGGATCATCGCCGATTCGGGCGATACTTTCCAGCGTCATGTAGCGGGAGCGCTGGACGGCCCATTCGTCGTTTTGTTCGAGCAGGATCGCGCCGATGAGGCGGGTGATGGCAGCCTTGTTGGGGAAGATGCCCACGACCTCGGTCCGGCGTTTGATCTCACCGTTCAGGCGCTCCAGCGGGGTCGTGGAGTGGAGCTTGACCCGGTGGGCGGCCGGGAAGCCCATGTAGGCCAGCACGTCGGGCTCGGCCGTGTCCATCAGGAGGGCGAGCTTGGGCACCTTGGGTCGGAGTTGATCGGCCACCCGCCGCTATTGCTGACGGGCCGCCTCGGCGTCGTCCTGGGCGAACGCGGTGGCGATGAAGGCCGAGACGACACGACGTCCCGAGCGGCCGACATGGGCGAGCACGTTCCTCATGTAGTGGACGCGGCAGCGTTGCCAGGTGGCGTTCATCACCTTGGCCACCGAGGCCTCGATGCCCTCGTGCGCGTCCGAGATCACGAGCTTGACGTTACGCAGACCGCGCCGGTCGAGCTTGCGTAGGAAGTCCGTCCAGAACGTCTCGGCCTCCGACGGGCCCACGTCCATGCCGAGCACTTCACAACGACCGTCACTGATGAGGTCGGCCGCCTCGAGAAACGCCTCGACGGCATGGATGTCGATGCGCTGCCCTTCCACCATGGCATCCGTAATGTCGGTTAGCCGCGTGATCTCAGGGCCGATCGGCCGGGAGGGCTCCTGGAGGGCATTGAACACCCTGGCGACCTCAAGCACGGCACCGTCCGCATCATGGACGAAGGCCACCATGCCGAGTTCGATCACCTCGTCGTGGCGGTGATCGAGGCCCGTGGTTTCCGTGTCGACGACGACCGCCAGCCGCTCGCCAGGCGCCAGCGGCCGTGACAAGGCCACGGGACGGGGCTGCAGCCGGCGCAGCACCTTGTATTCGTCATGGGCCTCGAGCTGCCGAGCCGCCGCTTCCGGGTCAAACACCGTGCCCGCCGTGCGTCGCCCCCGCGCGACGCGCCGAGGCTGCAGCATGCGGCCCCGACATGCCGTCCTCCTCGAGGTCGAGATGGAGTTGTCGCGTGTCGCTGCTCACCGGCGCCGGTGGTTCCTTCCGTGTCCACCTTGAGGCTATGCCCATCGCGGCCGGCCGGACAACCCGGCTCGGCCGGGACCCCGGGCCAGGGTGCCCGCGGGCGGCTGCGTCACCCTGGTGGTGACGTTGGCGGGGCCGGCCCCGATCACGCCACGGCCTCGTCAACCTGCGCGGCCGCGACCTCCTGATCGATCTCGGCCCGGATCGCTGCCAGGCGGTCGCGGCAGACCGCGTGGGCGGAACGGGCGGCCCTGAGGTCGGCTGCGAGCCGATCGATGCTGGCCGTCGAGCCGGTGGCGCGCAGCCGCTCGGCGATGGACGACAGGGTCGCGTAGGCTTCGGCGTAGGTCGCGGTCGCCTTCAGGATCGTGTCGGCGGCCTGCGGCAGCGTCGTGGTCTTGCTGGGGGTCATGGCTTTGCTCCTTACAGACTGGCTGATTGGGATTGCACGGCGACGACGGCCAGTACGCCGTCTCCGAATTCAAGGGTGAAGCGGCCAGCCGCGAACGCGGCGGCGCGGCTTGCCAGCACCTGGCCGGTGACGTCGCGGGCCAGCGCGTAGCCGCGGCCGAGCACGGCTCCATGGTCGAGGTCGGCGAGCCCTGCCGCGGCTTGCCGCAACAGGGCGTCGACACCGTCGAGGTGCCTGAATACGGAGGTCACGACGGCGTCGAGAAGCCGCTCGGCCTCACGCTCCGCCGCGGCGACCAGCAGCGCGGCACGAGCGAGAGCGGCGGCGAACGGCGCCTGCGGGTCAGGCACCTGCGTGATGCGTTGCCGGACGGCGTCACTGACGCCGCGCATCTGCTGTTCGGCCTTCATCACGGCACGCTCGAGCATGGCCGGCACCGCATCGCTGAGGCAACCGAACTGGCGGTCGAGATCGGCCGAAAGCCCGTCGATCTCGGCTCGGCCCTCGGCGAGCTTCGCCCGCAGGTCGACCCAGAGCGCCGCTAAACCACCGGTCGCTCCGACATGCATGCGCTCGGCGCTGGCAAGGACGCGGTCCCCTACCATCGCGAGCTCGGTCGTGGCCCCGTCGAGGCGCCCGGTGGCGATCAGCCCGATGCCGTCGCGGTTGGCCCGCGCCCGACGAGCCGGCTCCCGCAACAGCTCGCGCACGACCGCAAGCGCCTTGCTGGGCGTATCGACCGCCATGCCGGATGCCACGACTTCATCGATGAGAGACCGATCGGTGGCGTGGCCGAGGCCGGTCACGACCGGTACCGGCAGGGTCGCGACCGCGCGAGCCAGCGCTTCATCGTCGAGCGCCAGCAGACCGCTGCGCGCTCCACCGCCACGCACTAGGAGCACGAGGTCGGGCGGATGACCCGCAAGCGGTTCCGCGGCCCGGCAGACCGCAGCAGCGAGACCCGCTCCGGCCGCCACGCCCTCGAACGGCGTCGCGATGAAACGAACCTGCAGGATGCCGGCGGTCGCCCAGCTCCGCAACTCGCGCTCGACGTCGGCGAGACCGGCGCTACCTGCAGGATGGATCACCGCCAGGCGGGTGACATCGGCCGGACGCGGCAACCGGCGCTGCCGGTCGAGCAGCCCCTCCTGGCGCAGCCGGTCGCGGAGGTCGGCCAGAAGTCGCGCCGCCAAGCTCGCCTGCAGCGATCGGGCAAGCCCGAGCACGCGCGCCTGGAGGTGCCATTTGGGGTCGAACCCCGGCGACAGACGCAGCACCGCGGTGAGGCCGGTGAGTTGTGCCGGCTCGAAGGCGACACCGAGCCCGCGCCGGATCTCCGGCAGCGCGGCGGCGGGCAGAAAGGCGCGAAGCTGTCCGGCCAGGGCACCGCGTGGACCAGGGTCGATCAGCTCGAGGGCATGGCCGCCGGCATTGCTTGTGACCTTGATCACCGTCACTTCCACCCAGAGGGCGGCGGGCCAGCCGGCCCGCAGCACCGCGCCGGTGCGGGTTAAGAAGGTCGACAGGGTGACGGTTTCAGGGAGGTCGGGTGTGCCGCTGCGGGACGGCGTGAAAGGGGACGGCGGAGCCGCGGAGGGGGTATCGAGCATCGAGATGTCCGGTGAGGGAGGGGCATAAACGGCCGGTTGAGGCTGGCAGGATCGGGCTTGGATCGACCTGGCGTTCAGATTGGCAGGGAGAGGTGAGGACGACCGCCGTTATGGGAGCACGACAGCGTGCCCCGACGTGTCAGGGCAGGTCTGTTGAAACCCGCTCCATATCCGGAGCGGGTCAGGCCGCCCGCCGCATCCGGAGGCCGAGAACGTGATCGATGACGATGTCCTCGAGAATTCCGGCAAGTGCGGGACCGTCGGCCTGAGGGCGAAGCAGAATGAGCTCGATCGCCGCCACGGGCAGTCCTGTCGGCCGGTCGAGGCTGGCGCGCAGAAACTGGTCCGGATCGAGGCCTCGCCGCGCCAGCGCGGCGCGGCCTTCGTCGCTGTCGACGTAGCTACGCAGACTTGCTGGACGCAGTGCGCGATTGAGGGCGCTTTCGAACACGCCGTGCGACAGGCCTACCGGCAGGCGTACGATGAAGGTCTCGGTTCCGACCCGCACAGGCCCGAGCGGGTGCGGTGGCCGGAGCTGCAGCTTGGGCGGTGCCGTCCAGGTGTTGAAGCCTTGCTCGTCGCTGTAGCCCGATCCGTCCGCGGCGCGCATGAGGCTGCCGTAGCGCTGGCGGTTGAGCTCGGCCACGCGCAGGTTCAGGCGGCCCATCTGGGCCGTGCCGACCTTGAAGATCGGTTCGCCGAGCAGCGCCGCGAGAACCCGGCTCTGTTCACAGCCCAGAATGTAGCAATGCAGCTCCTCCTGGCTGGGTCGGTAAGCCGAGCGCCACGCCGGCGAAGCGTAAATGGCGTGTCGCTCAGCCATCGTGCGCGTCGACGGACCGAGACGGCCGCGGCCCGGCTTGGCCACGGGACCCTGGTCGAGGAGGGTGCCGGGCTGACGTCGCGTCTCCTTGGAGCGGGGCTGCGCCGCCTGTTGCAGCAGCAGAGACGCCAGGGCGATCTTCTCTGCCTGCGGCAAGCGGCGTGTGACGTCGAGCAGGGTGTCGAGGTCGATCAGGGTCGGCATCGTCGGCATGGTCACAGGCATGATTTTAACTCCGAGGTTTGAATGGGGGTGCTTGATCCGGACGGATCGATGGGAGGGCGGTGATTGATGCCGCGGGGTTCGGCGTGGTGCCGATCTGGCGGCAAGGGCCGGCGACGGGGTCGCGCGTGCCTTGTCGCGTGTGGCTCTAGTCAGCCATCTGGGGGCAGCCGGGGGGATGCCCAGCTCGGTGGTGGTCTGCGTATCCTTGCTGGTTCTTGCTGGTCTTCCTGGGGGAGAGGGCGCAAATCCTCTGCCTGATCGGTCTAGATCAGCCCTGCCGGTCCACTCCGAAGCGGAAGCCCATGCGGGGCGTCGACGTCGACGCCGCATCGGAAAGGATCAATGCCCGGGCCGCCGCGACGTCGGCATCCATCACCGTCAGCCGCCGTGCCGCGGCGGCATAACCGAAGCTCGCGGCCAGCACGACGCGGAGGCGCCGTGTGTTGAGGTCACGCGCGACCGCCAGCGCAGCCGGGGCAAGCGCGAAGCGATCCTGGTAGTCGGCATTCAGGCGGTCGAAGATGCGGCGCGCGATGCTATCGCGCTGCGCCCGGGTGAGTGCGGGAACCCGTAGGGTGACGAAGCGATCGCGCAAATGTGCCGAAAGCGGAGTGAGATCGTTGGCGGTGCAGATCCAGAGAATGCCGTCGGCTCGCAGGGGAACGCCGAGATAGTCGTCCTGGAACACACGAGCATCGCTCGGCTCCAGCAAGCCCAGCAACGCATCGAGCGGCCTGTCGCTCGACCAGCCATGGACCTTGTCGATCTCGTCGAGCAGGATCACCGGCGAGCAACTCCGGCCATCCAGCAGGGCCGAGGCGACCTTGCCCGGACGGGCGCCCTTCCAGCTCGGGTTCGATCCGGTGAGCGTCGCGCTATCCAGCAACGTGGCGCCGGCGAGCATCGTGACATCGCTGCCAAGCGCCTCGGCGAGCGAGCGTGCGTAGTGGCTCTTGCCGATGCCGGGATCGCCGAGCAGCAGCAGCGGCGGCAGGCACAGGGGTGTTTGCGTCAGGGCCGAAAGTTGCGCCGCGCGGATGACGAGGTCCGTCACCTCCCGGAAGTTCGGACAACGTTCGGCCACGCCATGCAGGCGTTGCACCATCTCGGGCGATCCAAGCAGCCGGCGTTTGATGCGGGCCCAGCCGTTGTCGATCAGGCGGCGCAGGCGGGCGACACGCTGTGCCTCGCCGTTGGAAAGGTCGTCATCCGGCAGGCCGCCCGTGGCGCTGTCGATCTCGGCGTGGAGGTCGGCCACAGCCATGATCTCGATCCGTGTCGTATCGGGATCCACGGCGGCATATCGGCCGCCATCGTGCTCGAGAGTGTGACCCACAGGGCGAAGCGGGGCGAACGCGGTCAGCTCGTCGGTGACGGGCTCGATGTCGGTGGCGGTCATGGTTGTTGTATCCGTTGGGGGAGAGGAAGGCTGTCCTTCAAAGGCGAAGCGGGCTTTCCGACGCGGCCAAGAGCGCAACCTGGGGCCTGGATCGAAGGCATCGCGGTCTGTGACGGGGATGCGGTCGCGAAACGAAAAGGCCGGGCGCTGCGAGAGGGCCCGGCCTGATGAGGCGAGAAGATTGCCGGGCTCCGGCTTAGTGCAACTCGCGCTCGAAAGGCGGGGCGAGGGCTTCGTGGTCGGCAGCGATAGCCGCCTCCAGCATGAGATCCGCATGCGAGGCATCGCCGTAGTGCTTCAGCCACGCAGCCACGATGACCTTGGGCTTGATGTCGTCCATGCACGTGGCCTGAATGGAGCCGAGGCACAGGGCCAGGATCTTGGCTGCGCCATAGGCGTGCGTCGCGGCGCGGCTGTTGGAGTCCGAAGCCGCGTGGAAGGTTCCGGTCATCTCGACCCATTGTTGCCAGATCTCGGCGATGCTCGACGGGGTGTCGGCGTTATCCTGGCCAAGACCTTCCATGTTGGTCGTCTCTGTCATCGTGGTACCTTTCCGGGCGGTGCGCCCCGCTCAGGGTCGGTGGCGCCAGCTTCTTGTTTGGGGGATTGCAAAAGAAAGCTTCGAAAAGTCCGGACCGGAGGGATTACCAGCATGGGACGATGCGCTGCGCGCAGACCCGATCGATCGAGGCGCAAGGCGCGCCACCAGGGCTCGCCACCGATCATCACGGCCAGGATCGGTGTTCTCGGGCCGATCTTCGGCCGAGACGGCCGTGATCTCCGCTGTTCGAAGTATCGCTTTCGGACCGTCGGCTTGCTAGGCGGCGCGCCCGTGCTGCATCGGCGCATCGCGATCACCCTCGACACGCACGATCTGCTCGAGACCGGATTGTCCGACTAGGCCACGACATCGGAAGCTGTGCGGCGTGCTTTTCCGGAGGCTCTTACCGCTCACGACCGTCATCGCGATGGCGGTTCGTCCGCCGTCTGACAGGTCGCTTCCGAGCCGGGGCTGCTGAACCAGGACCGCTGTCGGAGCCAGGGGCAGCGGCATGCCGGTCGAGCGCTGCGACAACGGCTTTGTGGCGGCGCTCAGGGGCGACGCCACGGCGCCAATGAAGCAGTCGTCTTACCTGGAGGGCTGACCCTCTCTCGAGCATCCGGGTCAGCCCTATGACGGTGTCGGGTCCGAGCGCCTGTACGGCCTGCTGCACCGGAGCCGGCAGGTCTATGCTGCCCCGTCCGGACAGGATCGCCTCGGCCACAAAACCGGCAAGGATGCGATCACGCTTGTCGATCTGCTCGAACCCGAACCGGGCAGACGGGCCAGTAAGGGGGGATGATCGTTGAATTGTCCGTCGTCAGGCTTTTTGGGACAGCTGGCGGCGTGAACTAAGGGTGGGTCCG
>NZ_JARPVX010000064.1:0-22427 GCF_033947565.1 Lichenihabitans sp. Uapishka_5 | reverse complement strand
CAACGCGATCAGGACCAAACTCGCCCTGAATCATCTGTCTGAGTCGGTGCACTAGAGGTTATTAAAGAAGTTGCCGCGGTCAGCTTGCCAGTCGTACAGCGGCAGCGCCGAGCAAATAGGGTGCATCAAGCATAGCCCGAGTCTCCAGAGCCGATCGGTCGAGTTGCCTATCCCGCAGGCGGTCCCAGTCGAGGCATCCTGCCGCCGATCGGAACCCCGTCGCCATGCCCCCGTTGGCTTTCATGACACCCGGAGCACGCCCATGACGCAGCAGATCCCCGTGACGCCCGATGCCGTGGCGGCGGCCTCCGGCAAGGCCGTGTCGGTGTTGTCGCACGACCTCGCCTATAAGCGCTGCGCCATCGTCAACGTGGTGCTGGTGGGCCCGCCCGATGCGGGCGACCGCGGCTGGGTGCTGGTCGACGCCGGGGTGCCGGGATCGCGGCATGCTATCGAGGCGGCGGCGGCCGAGCGCTTCGGGCCGGGCGCCCGGCCGAAGGCCATCGTGCTGACACATGGCCATTTCGACCATGTGGGGGTGCTCGAAAGCCTCGCGGCCGCGTGGGACGTGCCGGTCTGGGCGCATCCGCTCGAGCGGCCCTACCTCGACGGCACTGCCAGCTATCCGCCGGCCGATCCGGGCGTCGGCGGTGGCTTGATGGCGCTGCTGTCGCCGCTTTATCCCACCAAGCCGGTCGATGTCGGGGCGCGGCTGCACGACCTGCCGGCCGACGGCAGCGTGCCGCCCCTGCCCGGCTGGCGCGCCATCCCCACGCCGGGGCACACGCCCGGCCATGTCTCCCTCTTGCGCGGCCGCGACCTGATCGTCGGCGACGCCTTCGTCACCACGGCGCAGGAATCGGCCTATGCGGTGGCCACCCAGGAGCCCGAGCTGCACGGGCCGCCGCGCTACTTCACCCCCGATTGGACGGCCGCCCGCACGTCCGTCGCGGCGCTGGCGGCGCTCGAACCCGAGCTCGTCATCACGGGCCACGGCCGCCCCCTGCACGGCCCCGCCCTGCGCGAAGCCCTGCACACATTGGCCGACCGCTTCGACGCGGTGGCGGTGCCGCGCCACGCCGCACCCGACCAGGGAGCCTCGCGCTGAATTCGTCCACGCCGCAGGAGGGCGGATCGGAGGGCCACGCCCTCAGCGCCGCCTCCAGCATGTCGGACGTCAGCGAGGCCGAGCGAGCCATCATCGCGGCCCACAGCCGCCCGAATGCCGCCCTCATCCACGAAGTGATCCGGGCCGAGGGGGAAAGCGAACTCGACCGGCCGGTGCATGCCCTGTTGTTGTCGGGCCTCGCGGCCGGGCTGTCGCTCGGGGCCTCGCTCATCGCCGAAGGCGTGCTGCAGGCCCACTTGCCGGAGGCGCCCTGGCGCGAGCTGGTGAGCAAGCTCGGCTATCCGGTTGGGTTCCTGATCGTGGTGCTGGGGCGCCAGCAGCTGTTCACCGAGAACACCGTGACTCCGATCCTGCCGCTGCTGCGCAACCGCGACGCGAAGACGGTCGGGCGGGTGGCCCGGCTTTGGGCACTGGTGCTTGCGGCCAATGTGGCGGGCACCTGGGCCGTGGCCGCGGTGCTGGCCGGCACGGAGCTATTCCCGCCCGAGGTCAAGCAGGCCTTTGCGTCGATCAGCCGGCACGCCATCGCCACGCCCTTCGGCGACACGGTGCTGCGGGGCGTCTTCGCCGGTTGGTTGATCGCCCTGATGGTATGGCTGATGCCCGGCGCGGGCTCGTCGCGCCCCGCCATCATCGTGCTACTCACCTGGCTGGTGACGGCCGCCGGCTTCGCCCATATCGTGGCGGGGTCGGTCGACGTCGCCTATCTGGTCTGGTCGGGCGAGGCCGAAGCCGGCGACTATCTCGGCCGGTTCTTCATTCCCACCCTGCTCGGCAACGTGCTTGGCGGCGTCACTCTGGTGGCGGCGCTCAACTACGGGCAGGTGGCGAACGAGGTGGAGGGGTGACGGCGATGACCCGAGGCGGGGCTGCGCACTTTCGCCCGCACCACCCCGCCGCTGGTCAGCGCTTGTTGTCCTGCACGGTCCGATAGGCCTCGGTGCACTTGCGGCTGATCTCAGTCTTGTGGCGCTTCATGCAGGCCGTGATCTTGGCCTCGTTGGGGATGTCGTCCTTGCACAGGCGCTGCACGTCCGGGTAGCAGGCGGCCTGCAACACATCAGTGTCGGTGGGCCGCCTCACCTTGGCGGATGCCGGGGTGAGGCTGAACGCCAGGACGGCGCCGAGGATCAGAACGGTCTTCATCATCGGCGCGTCCGGTTCGGGTCAGGGGCGATCAATAGGCGCCGCGATGATGCCGACGGGGGGCATGCCGCCGCATATGACGGTGATACACCTCGCGTGACGGACGGTTGCTCATCATCGGCTGGCGACCATGGCCGGCGGCCGAAAGCTGGCTCGCCGTGACATTGTCGGCCCTGGCGGCCGAAGCCATGAGCGGCATCGCCAGAACCGCGACACCGAGAAGAAGACGCAGAGACTTCATGGACGGAACTCCTTGGCCCCCAACGAACAATGCGGCGGCCGGCTTTCTCCAACCACCATCGGAGCACGGCGGTTCCGCCGGCCCGGCGCATCATCACCGCGGCAGGCCATCGCCGCATCGGCCGCCATTAGCGCACCTGCCGTAAAGTTCTGCTCGGACCAAAACCAGTTCCGCAGATGTCGGAGGGGTCGTACCCGCGCTTTGGTCCTTGTCGACTCACAAAAGGAAGTTCGTTCATCCGCCATCAACGATGCTTCATTGGCCCCATCACATTTTCCCTTGGCCGAGGGCGGTTTCATCGTGAGCTTAACCGGTCGTTCGGCTCCGCTTTCTAGGGTTGCTCGGCGATCCACACGGGTGGACGGCGATTGACAGGTTCGATGGCTCAGGGTTTAGCGCGTAGCGCGATACGACAGGAGCAAGACGAAACCGATTGGGCCCGGCGGATGCCGGTGACGGCCCTCGGCTTCGACAGGTTGGCGATCTGTCGCTTCGCCACCGACCGCGCCCGCGCCCTGTTCCCCGGGCGCGAGCCCGTCGGGCTGTCGGCCACGATCTTGTTCGCCGACTGGACCACGCCACCGGCCTTCGACCGGAACGGCATCGCGACCCTGCGGCGCAGAGCGGACCAGTTCCTGCGCTGCGACACGACCCGCCATCCGGATGGCACGTGGGATTGCGTGCTGACCGACACCGGCCAGGATAACGGCCCCATCGTGGCGCCGCCGGTCGACGACCTCACCGGGCTGATCCTACGGGGCGCCCTGCGGGACAAGCTCGCGGGCGTTCTGGCCGACGCGAGAGCCCGCCAGACGGGTGTCGCGGTGCATGCCATCGACCTCGACCGTTTCAAGCAGATCAACGACACGCTCGGCCATGCGGTGGGCGACCTGCTCCTGGTCAAGGTGGCCGAACGGTTGCGCTCGACACTCGAGCCCGGCGACCACGCGGCCCGGCTCGGCGGCGACGAATTCCTGGTGGTGCAGGCCGGGGTCTCCGATCGAGCCGAGGCAGAAGCCCGCGCGGCCCGCCTCACCGACCTCATCGGCCGCACCTATGTGGTGCAGGGCCACATGCTGAACGTCGGCGCCAGCGTCGGCGTGGCGCTTTGCCCGGACGACGCCACCGATGCCGTGTCGCTGCTGCGCCACGCCGACCTGGCGCTGTATCGCGCCAAGGCGGACGGACGCGGCATCGCCCGCTTCTTCGAGCCCGGCATGAACGCCCGCATGCAGGCTCGCCAGCAGCTGGAAGCCGATCTCCGGCTGGCCCTGGCGCGGCGGCAATTTTCCCTGGCGTTCCAGCCGCAATATTGTCTCGACGCTGGTTCGGTGAGCGGCTTCGAGGCGCTGCTGCGCTGGACCCATCCCGAACGCGGGCCGATCTCACCGGCCGACTTCATCCCGCTGGCGGAAGAGATCGGCCTCATCGTCGGCATCGGCGAATGGGTGCTGCGCACGGCCTGCCGCGAGGCCGTCGGCTGGCCCATCCCGGCCAGCATCGCGGTCAACGTGTCGCCCGTGCAGTTCAAGACCGGCAAGCTGGCCGAAACGGTGTTCTCGGTCCTGGCCCAGACCGGCCTCGCGCCAGGGCGGTTGGAACTCGAAATCACCGAAGGCGCCCTGCTGGACGAAACCAACCTCGTCCTCAAGACCCTGCATGCCGTGCGGGACATCGGCGTGCGGGTGTCGATGGACGATTTCGGCACCGGCTATTCGTCGCTGTCCTACCTGCGCCGCTTCCCGTTCGACAAGATCAAGATCGACCAGTCCTTTGTGCGCGGCCTCGGCGACGGCCGAGACTGCGAGGCGATCGTCCGGGCCGTGGCAAGCCTCGGCGCCAGCCTCGGCATGCGCACCACCGCCGAAGGCGTCGAAACGCCCGAGCAGCTGGCGCGCGTGCGGGCCGAAGGCTGCACGGAGGTGCAGGGCTATCTCACCGGGCGACCGCTGACCGCGGCGGACGCCACAACCTTGCTGCTGGCCGAAACCGGAAAGGCGAAGACCCATGCCTGATGACGATCACCTGCACCGCCTCGTTTATTACAGCCGCAACCGCATCGATGGTCCGCTGAACGAGGCCGTGCGGACCATCCTCGCCGCGAGCCGGCGCAACAACGCACCGCTAGCCGTCACGGGGGCGCTGATGTTCAACGCCGGCTGCTTTGCCCAGGTGCTCGAGGGCGACCGCGCGGTGCTGGAATCGACCTTCGAGCGCATCCAGCAGGATCCACGCCATGGCGACGTTTCGGTACTGGCTTTCGAACCGATCGCGGCGCGCAGCTTCGGCCAATGGTCGATGGGCTTCGTGGGCGCCCGCCCGGACCATGCTGCCGCCTTCGCCGATGTGGCAACCGCCAGCGGCTTCGACCCTGCCGTCGCGAGCGGCGACGAGGTACTGCGCGCCCTGCATGGCCTTGCCCTGGAAGACGAAGACGCATCCGCCTGAGAGGGGGCTCCACCGCGCCCATCCCTTGCAGACCGCGACGCCGTACCCCATTCTACCATCCAGCGGGATGGTGCAATCATGGTGCGTGCAGCGACAAGCGTTGAGGACAGCCGCACCCGGCTGCCCGATTCCGAAAAGATCACGGTCAATCTCGGGCCGGTCGATCTCGGCCATATCGACCTGCTGGTGCGCGAAGGCTTTTACGGCAACCGCACCGACCTGATCCGCACCGCCATCCGGCGTGAGATCGAGCGGCATGAAACGACGCTCCGGACGAGCGTCGACCGGCAGGCGCTCGACCTCGGGCTGAGGCGTTATGGGCGCGCCGAACTCGAGCAGGTGCGGGCCGCGGGCGGAACCCTGCGCATCCAAGTGCTCGGCCTCGTGGTGATCGGCGACGACGTCGACCCCGAACTCGCTCGCGACACCATCGCATCCTTGCGGGTCCTCGGTGCCCTGCAGGCGCCGGCCGCCGTGAAGGCCGCCTTGCGCGACCGCATCGCCTGACCTTGAGCGCCCCACCCTCCTCCCGATCCGAAAGCCTCTCCATGTCGTTCCTGAAGTCCATCGACCTCACGACCCGGCTGATCCGCGACGGCAAGCTGACGCAGGCGCTGGCGGTGCTGGGCGGCGCCATGCCGAAGGCCGGCAGCCAGATCCTGCCAGGGGCAAAACCGTTGTTCGACGGCGCAACCCTGCGGGCGACGCTCGAGGCCGGGCTCGGCGCCCTCCTCCAACCGGGGGCCGCGCCGACTGCCGAAGCCGCGCCATCGCCATCTGCCGAGGGGGCCAGCTTCACCGAGCAAACCTATGCCGGCCCGTCCGGGTCGTTGAGCTATAAGCTGTACCGGCCCGCCTCGGCCGGACCTGCGCCCCTGCCCCTGGTGGTGATGCTGCACGGCTGTACGCAATCGCCCGACGATTTCGCGACCGGCACCCGCATGAACGCACTGGCCGAGCGGGAGGGCGTGTTCGTGGCCTATCCGGCCCAGTCGCGGGCCGCCAACGCCCAGAAATGCTGGAACTGGTTTCGCGCGGTCGACCAGGGCCGCTCCGGCGAGCCGGCCCTGGTGGTCGGCATGGTGCAGGCGATCCTCGCCACCCATGCGGTCGATCCCGCCCGGGTTTACGTGGCTGGGCTGTCGGCCGGGGGCGCCGCCGCGGCGGTGCTGGGCCAGACCTATCCGGAGGTCTTCGCCGCCGTGGGGGTCCATTCGGGCCTGGCCTGCCGGGCCGCCGCCGATATGGGCTCGGCCTTTGCGGCGATGCGGGGCGGCGCCCCGGTGCAGCCGACCGGCACCGGTATTCCGACCATCGTGCTGCATGGCGACCGCGACATGACGGTGGCACCCATCAACGGCGCCCAGGTGCTGACGCAGGCCGAGCCGAGCGAGGCCCTGACCGAGGCGGTTTCCACCGCCACGGCGCCCGGTGGGCAACGCTACACCCGCACGGTGCTGGCCGACGCCTCCGGCCGGCCGCAAGCAGAGCATTGGGTGCTGCATGGCGCCGGGCACGCGTGGTCCGGCGGCGACCCGGCCGGCACCTACACGGACCCGCGCGGCCCGGATGCCAGCGCCGCCATGCTGCGGTTCTTCGAGCGCCATGCCGGCCCGCGGCCGTGAAAGAATGCACGAACATGCGAGCCGGATGACGGTTGGCGCCACCGGCCCGATCTGCTAGATCACGAACCGTCGCGCCAATCTGCTTCACGCAGGCCACGGCATGGCGCGACGCGGGCGGTTAGCTCAGTTGGTAGAGCATCTCGTTTACACCGAGAGGGTCGGCGGTTCGAGCCCGTCACCGCCCACCAAGCACGATACCGGCTCAGTGTGACGGTGCGTGACCTTCGCTGCGATTGGTCGGCATTGTTCTTCGTCATACCTCACACTTGTGTTCGCCGTGCGAATACCTTTGATCAAATCATAATGCGCCATGAAGATCGGGCGGCGTTCACCTTCCGGGCGAAAACCGAGGCGGGCTTTCCCATGCGGAAATCAGCGGGCAACCAGCCTCACTCATAATAACACCCCAGGAAACACCATGGGGGACACAGAATTTGCCGTTTGGTTTGAGGATCATACCCGTCGTCGTATCGTCGCTGGCGACGATGGTCGCATCGACCGCCTTTGCGGCGGAGACCCTCGAAGTTGAGAAACTTCCCTATTCTCAAGCGCGCGCAGAACTCATGGAGCGTGGGTTCAGGCCCTACACGATGCCTGGTGCACCCGAGTGCGAACGCGGCGACAACAAGTGCTATCCGGAACTGGAAAGCTGTGTCCAGAAACGCCACTGGATCTGCAACTATACATGGCACGTCGGAAAGACGATCTACCACCTGGAGACCCGGGCGCAGAAGCAAGAGCCGCCTGTTGTCGACAGCTTCTACTGCCTCCTGAACTGCGGCAAAGACAGCGACACCAACGCCCTCGCCCAGGCAAACGCAATCCAAAAGCCTTGACCGCAGTTGGCTGCAAATCAACGGTGAAGGCCGTGGCGGTAGGGCTGATCCGCATGAGACCGCAAAGGCCTGAGCGGTTCGCCGAACGCTACCTTGCTACCTTCCAGTCCGAGGGTCACCAGCAGCGACGACGGAAGGTGGAAAAAGCAGCCCAGACCGCCATTCCACCGCATTCTGGATGATGTCGGGCCAAGAACCCAGCGGCAGAGGTCCCAGGCCGGC
Organism: Lichenihabitans sp. Uapishka_5; assembly: GCF_033947565.1. Taxonomy (NCBI): domain Bacteria; kingdom Pseudomonadati; phylum Pseudomonadota; class Alphaproteobacteria; order Hyphomicrobiales; family Lichenihabitantaceae; genus Lichenihabitans; species Lichenihabitans sp. Uapishka_5. The sequence continues at coordinate 14,780 of NZ_JARPVX010000064.1, read as the reverse complement.
GAGCTTCCGCGTATCGTATGCGGCTACATGACGGATACGCGGCCAAGCCTCAGCTTGGCCGCGTCGCTCTTCGTCTTCGCAGTGTAACTTAAACCATAGTTTGTCCTCAATTCCGCTCTTTCGTCGCTGGAAAGGGTCGATACAGCGTTGGAAATCGCACGAAGCCGTACCGCATTCCGAAGCAAAACATGTCCGCATTCCCGAGTGTGCCACTTCGCTCACGCGCCGCATCGCTTCCGCTTACGGCGCGTCGGCCGGCAAAGGCGCGAGCTTCATAAGCGATCGCTGCGGGAGTCTGGGATTCGAGTCAAGCGGCCGTATTGCCAAACGTGAAACGGCGCCATCCCTTTCGGGAAGCGCCGCTTTGCAAAGCTGGAATTGGATCGCGACCGCAAATCGAGGTGGTTCGAAACGGTGGACCGGCTCCCGTAAATTTCGGTCGAGCGCCGAACGTTATTCGGTCAGTCCTGCGGGGATCGACCCCGTGTCGATCAGGCGGCTTGATCTTACCGCTTCGGTTATCCCCAGGGTCAGATCGCTTCGTCGATAGACTGTCGCGTGGAACGTGGCCGGATCGAATGCGGGGGCGACGCCGTTCGCGGCGAGATCCGCCTTGACCTTCATGTGGTGTTTCCCCGTTTCCTTGGCGACCTGGAACAGCGTGGCGTATCCGGCCGAAAAGGCGTGCATCGCTGCAAGCGGAATCACGTTGGTGGGACACCTGTTGATTGGATTGACCACGGTGACGGTGGGGAGAATCTTCTGTTCGACGAGCGCGCGAACCGTGCGCCATCCGAAGCCTGTGACTTCGACCACCCGGTACTCGGGCAGGCCTTCAACATCCTCACCCCTTACTGCCGCACGAACTTCCGACGTCGAAACCAGCACCGAGAGGAAGCCCGCGACTTCGACGTGGCGTCCCACCCAGGCGAGCTTGCCGTCCAGGACGAGCTTGACGATCTCCATGGCTCCGCAGTTCGCTTTCTTCGCTGCGTTCGGGATGTCCTGGATGTCGCCGCCGGGTTCGGCAACCGTCGTCGCTGGCGCCAGCAGCGCCGAGGCGAATGCGTCCAGATCGGCACGGGCGAAACCGTGGCGGGAGACACGGCGCCCGTCCGGCGGCACGAACGGTTTGATGAAGCCCTCGTCGAACAGCAGACGGGCGTGCACGCGCGGCGCGTTGAGGTAGATCTCCACGCCCTTGAGGCTTACTTGGCTTGCCGTGGCCGACAGGAAGGGCCGTGCCGCGTCGGCATCGAAGCGAACCATTGCGTCGAGCTTGTCGCCGAGATCGCCCGTGATCAGGCCCTCGGCCGCCAGGATGCGCCGAAGGCGCTTGGGATGCCGGCCGGTTTCCAGCGAAGCCGAGCGAATCGAATGCACCCGCCTTTCGGGAAGCATGACGCCCAAAACTTCGCTGCCTGCGGGCAGCGGCACCGTGTCGAACACGTGCTTGCGAACGACGTCGCGCACGGGTTCGAAATCCGTGTTTCGCGCCGCGAAGCGCAGCCACAGGTAGAACGCCCCGTACAGCGCTTGCGGTCGTTCGTTCCCGGACGATCCATACGGGTAACTGCTCTCGAGCGAGGTCATGAATGCCCGAACGGAGTCCGGTCCGCCCGAGGCGATGTCGAAGCCCGCGGCACCTGCGGCATACCATTGCGGATCGGTCAGCCGTTTCAGCCCCGGACGACGACCGAACAGGGCCGTTGCGCCCAGCATTTCGCATGTCCTCGCCGCCGCGTGGAATTGGAGTGCATCGAGCCACGGCACCGTCCCAGTGGCGCCGTCCAAACGCGCCTGGAGATAGCGCTCCAGGGTCGAAGGTCCCCGCCTCGGCGCCGCCTGTGCAAGTTGATCCAAGCGTTGCAGGGAGGTTGCGCATCGGCTCGCGAAGTCGTGGACGTGGGTCTCGGACGAGGCCTCGCCGACCTCGACCAAGCCGAGCCCGTGGATCGGGCATGTGCGCAACGACGCGACAAGCCAAGTCGAACGGCCGTTGGCGGCGACGATCGGCGGAAGCTCAGAGCGTGCGACGTCCTCGCGCAAGCACGCCGGGCAGACCGCCATCCGCTCCCGGCGGAGCGAGTGCTTGGCGAGCTTTTGTCCGTGCAGCCACCACCCATCGACGTGTCGGACGGCGGCATCTGCCGACACTCGGTCGACGGTCAGGCCGTTCAGGTCGGCAATGACGGAAAGCGCGTCGCCGCAGCCGTCTACCACCTCCTGGAACAGAAGGCCCATGTCATGGCAGAAGCGGCTCGCTGCGATTCCGTGGTGCCGAGCCAGGCGGGACACGAGGCTCTGCGGGCTTTCGCCAGGCGAGAAGGGGATAGTGCGTCTGAGCTTCGTCATTGCCGAGCCCCTTTGCGCCTGCGACGGATCGGCTTCGATCCATCGTCTTCGCCATCACTTGGCGACGCGAGGCCGTCGATCTTGGTGACCTGCACCAACGAGCAGTCCAGCGCCTGCCAGTCGGGGGTGACGAAGGGATTGGCGAAGCCTGCGTTGCCAGTGCGGATGGCGAACTCATTCGCGAAATGCGCCCCGGTGAGGCATGGCTCCGCGGCGATTTCTCCCTCCGCTCGGTATCGTGATCCCGCGGCCGCCAGTATGGCGCAGCGCGCGATGTCGACTGCCGTCCCGAACTGGCGCAATGCGGCGTGCATCAGCCGTGGCACCGTGTCCATGGCGAGGTGGGCTTCCGTGCCAACCCCGGCTTCTTCCGCAAGGGCCTTGATCGTGTCGACGAGGATCTCGCCGTCATCCTGCCTCAGGCTCTCTATGGCGACGAACTCGGATCTCCGCCTGATCTGGTTGTCCTGACGAAGGAATTCCACGATCACGGGCGGTCCCGAAAGCACCAAGGCGACCGGGTGCTTTTTTCGGATCAGCATGGCCCGCAGCGTGTTGCGGACCTTCTTACCCTCATTCTTGTCCACCGTTTCGGTCAGGTTCTGCACCTCGTCGAGATGCAGGTAGCGGATGCCCTCGGCCTTGAGCTGGTTGCGGACGGCGCGCCAGACCGACGCCGAGCGGGAGTTGCCCAGGAAAGGGTACCCGGCCGCCTCGCAAATCTCGCGACCGAGTTCCTCTAGTGTGCATGGCGACGGGACCTGGACGCTGAGGAGCTGACACCCCTCGTCTTCGAAGTTTGGGAAGGCAGGGTGCTTGCGGAAGGCCCGCCCGAGCAGCGTGCTCTTGCCTGCACCGGACTCGCCGGACACCACAATGGCGCGGGCTTCCGGACTTTGCTTGGCGTTCTTTACGAGCCTGTCGAGCGCTTTCTTGAGCGTGTCGTCTTCCTCGCGCGTGAAGTAGTATTTGGCGAGTTCCTCGCCGATGGTGTTCAGATGGTCCGACGTGTCACGCACGGTATGGGGCAGGCCTACCACGGAATGTTCAGTCATTCTTTTCGATCCCCGTCATTCGTCGTGGAGCCCGATCTGGTGCCGGCAGCGAACGGGCGGCCGTCCATCTCGGGCTGCCGGGTCCGGTCCCGTCGACGCCGTCCGCCAGGATGTCGGCCGGATCGCCCTCAGTGCCGGCCCCGTCGAGGTCAGGCATTCGGAACCCTATCGCGAGGTCGCGTTCGGCCCGGTCGATGGAGGCCTGAGAGGGGCGGGTCTCGCCCAAGCCGAAGCGCTCGATGCCGCGCGCCGCGATGGCATTGATCGCGCGGACCGCTTCCAGTACGACATGCTCGTTGACCCGGTAGTCTGCGGCATGGCGACGGCGGATGTCGGCGGCTGCTTCCAGCCATGTTGCCATGGATACGCCGGCGAAGCCGGCCAGCCTGCAATCCAGCGCAAACCAGTCGTCGCCCAGCAGGACCGAAACCCTGCCCAGGTCGAGCGCATCGACCTTTACCTTGACCGGCCCATCGCCAAAGGCGCGGCGGTGTGCGTGCAAGCGATCCGAGGCGAAATCAAGATTTAAGACGGTCACACCGTGTCGGCCGGTACGGCGTTCCACCTCGGTGCCGAAGATGTTCCGACAGACGTCCGAGCCCGGCGGCGGGACAACGCCGGGACTGGCGGCGAGCCGGCGCCAGGCATTGGCCGGCGTTTCCCCTGCAAGGCCTTCGTGCGGGCTGTTGTGGTAGATGTCGACGACGTAACGCGGAAGCGCGAACAGGAGAGCGTCCAACTCCAGGCTCGCTCGTGCCTCCGCGTTGTAGTCGCCTCGCGCCACGGTGTGCTCGAAGGTCCTGCCGGTGAAGCGCGCGATCAACTGCGTGTGAATGGTTCGGTAGACCCGTTCCATGGTGCCTCGGAGTCCGGGCTCGCCGGCGATGCTCGTCTGCGGAGTGCTACGGAGTTGCAGGACCTTGGCCCTGAACGCGTCGGCGATGAGGGTCGAACCGCCGTCGGTCACGACGGTTTCCGGCGTGCATCGCATGTCCCATGGCGACAACGCGCCGACCGCGTCCGCGTAGGCCGCCTTGTCACGGACGACCATGTGCAACGTCGCGATGGCGCTTGCCGTCGAGGGCTGGCGCGAGACGCTCATGCCGAGAATACAGCGCGAGGCGCAGTCGATGGCGACGCAAACCCAAACGCGAATGCGCTTCAACTTCGCCTTTTGCTCGTCCGAGATGGCGCCTGCCAGCCCGACTTTCGTGAGCAGGGTCATGAGTTGGATGGACCATTCGTCCATCTCGACGCGCTCGCCTGCGCGGGAAACGTCAAGCCCCTGTCCGAGCATCGCGAATTTTCGCTCGGCGGCCTTCAGGCCGTAGCGCGCGGCGTGCACCATGAAGGCGTTAAGCCCGTCGATGCGCTCGTTCATCGTCTTGCGGGATGGGCAGGGGATTTCCTCGAGACCTGCCGTGCGACGTTTCGCGTTCTCCTGGTCGATGGCCGCCTGAAGGTTGAGGTGGCAGCTGGTCTTGGTCGGGCGCGTTTCCGAAGCATAGGAAACCGCGTGCACGGTCAGCAAGCGGTCGGCTTCGGCGGCCAGCTTGAAAGTGAAATTGCCGGAGCGGTAGTGCCGCTTCCGGAGCGCCGTGACGCAGAAGTTGCCTTCCCTGAAGCGCCTCAACCAACGCAGCAGGGTCTTGGGTGATGGCGCGTCTCGACCCTCCTGTATCTTCAGTGCGCCCGCCCTCTTCTTCTGCTCGGCACGGCCGGCTGCGATCTTCTCGCGTTGAATAACGAGGGCCTGGATGCCCGGGTCGAGGCGCTCGATGGCGGCCTTCAAGCCGGCGTCCGAGCGGCTGGCTTGCTTCTTGTTGGCAAGGGCCTGGAAGGCGCGGCACCAGTCCCAGCGGTAGAGGATCTCCGGCCACTCTTCGGGAGGGAGCAGGTAGAGGTCGCCCACCCCGCTGTCCAGGCGCGCGGCGGCATAACCTGGCTTGAACCAGTCTTTTTCGTATCGGAACCCCGCGCGCTTCTCAGTGATCAGGGCAACGTCGGAGAACGACTCGAACATGCCGGGTTGATCGAGGCGTTCGAACAGGTTACCCGTGTCGGTCGAGCGGATGTAACGATACGCGATGTCGGCGATGGTGATACGGTCGTACTCGCCAAAATTGAGCTTCATCGGCTGCCCTCCGATGCTTTCTGCGCGGCCAGTTCGACCAACGTGTTCTGGCTGATCCGGCCCCGTTCACGACGGCCCAAAGTGCCATCGGCGATGAGGCGAACGACGGCCCGATAGGCGTCGGCGCCCAGACCACTCGCTTCGACGAGGCGCTCGATGGTCACAGCACCATCGATACCGGCGGCGATCACCCGGAGCTTTTCGTCGAGTGCCGGATCGGAATTGAGACGGGCGCTGTTGATGAGCGTGGCATCGTGCAGGCGGTCTGCGGGCACGTGCTTCTCGGTCATGACCTGGAAGCGCGTCGCCACGCTCGCGGGTACTTGCTTGGCCAGAGACTCGAGGAGACGATGCGTCCCTTGGGTCGCGACCTTGGTGCTAGGCTTGACCACGACCGCCAGCCGGTTGCCGTCGCGCAGCGTGGCGATGAAATCGAAGGTGTGCGTGCGCGTCCGTCCGTCGTGGTCGGTGTAAGCTACCGGTGCCGGCTGTTCGACGAGGTCGACCACGCTCGAATGCGCCAGGAGGCAGAGGGCGACGCGGCGTTCGAGATCGCTCTCGCAATGAATGACGCGGTCCTTGGGACAGACGATGCTGGGGCGCGCCGACCCTTTCGACCGCAGGCTGATGCGACGCGTGGAAAGCGAGGCAGCCGGCGGGCGCCAGCCCTCGGTATCAGGTTTGTCGTCGTCGTTAGTGGGGAATTCACCATACATTGCGGTCCGTCTCCAAAGGATGGACCAGCACGCCGATGAGCACTTGCGATTGGCCGAGCGATCGTGCAAGGTTCAATCACCCGGAGGGCATCGGTCGACTGATCGAGGTCATTTTGGTATTTAAGTCTGAAGTTTCGCGTTGCTTGCTGGCTGTATCGAAACTTTGAAATCATCCGAGGCACCCAGGGCTGGTACCCTAGGGTGCCTCGTTGGTTTTCAGGGTCCCATTCGATTTCCTCCGAGTGGCGTTCAATGCAATTGCCGGACCTCGCTCTCACTGGCGTTGTCCGGCGGGTGGCCGTCGCTAGGACACCCTGCTTCTTCCTTCGAGGCATTGCCGATCCGCAATCAATCGATGCAGGACCTGGCTCCGTCCGCGGGTGCGTTGGTCACAGCCGGACTTCCGTAATGGAAGCCGTGTTCGCGGGGCCCTGCCCTTTCGCCCACCACCGCTTGATGCGGTTGTCGTGCTCGGCCAAGCCGGCCTTCTTCAGCCGACTCTTGGTCTTCTCCGCCGCGTCCAAGCTCAGGCCGCCATTCCGCACGGCTTCGTTGACTTCACCGCCCGACAAGCCCTGCGCGCCGGCCTGCTCCAGCGCGTCCAGGATGAGCTTGGCCGCGCGGCCGGGCATGTACGGCGGATGCGCGGTCGGGACCTGGGCGGCATCGAAAGGCGCCGGACTCCGGCGGACATCCCGGCCGGGGGCCGCCTCTATGTCCTGCTGCATCTCTGCGCTGACGCTCTGAAGGGCGGCCATCAGCCGCTCCCGTCGAAACATCATCGCAACCGTGCGGGCATTCGACTCCGCCACGAGCCGGAGCAGGTCGCCCCGCTCCGCCTCGATCCTGAGATCGATGTCCTCGATCATTCCCTGCACCGCGATGAGATCCATGCGTCAGCTCCCGTCCGACCCGTCGATGGATCGCACGACAGGACACTGGACGCAAGCCGGACATACGGCAGTCGCCTGGGCATTGGCAAACATGGTGAACAGGTTGGAAGGGAGAACGAATTCGAGATACCGTGCCAGTGTCCTGTTCACGCTTGGCCATGGCGGCTAGCCAGACGGCAGTGCCCGAACGGTTGCGCCGCCGTCGATCAGCGTCCCGGATGTCGGGCTCGGCGGTGGTCGCCAGGCATGCCATCGCTTCTCCGATCGGCGGCGTCGCCACCGCTAAGCTTGCTCCTGTCGTCGTCCAGAATCTGATGGCTTCGGGGCCGAAGCCAGCTCCCGTTCACCTGGAACGCACGTGATCGATTGTGTCGGCTTCGGGCTGGACACTGCCCAGGTACGCGACAGCGAAGCGGCGCGGTGGGGCAGGCACGCGATGTCCGAACGGCGGGAAGGGTCGTGTCGTCGGCCGGACGCTCGGCCCGCTCGACCCTGCCCGCCTTCGGAAGGCTGGCCCAGCCGAAGAGGCGCGAGTGTCCGGGACGTCCGGATCGCGGGATGCGAGCACGCCTGGCGTCGCTCGAGGGATCCGGATCGCATCGAGAATGCCGCGCTGGCGGAACCAGGAGACCCTAAGGCCGGTGCCGCGATGGTGGCGCGATGGATCGGGCCACCATCGCGGTGACGCTCTGCTCGGAGCGTGGGTCGGTCGCCATCGGGTCGTGCGACAGCTGTGCAATCCGGCCGGGACTGAAGCGTTGATGAGCGGGTTTTCTGCGCGACGTTGCCGCCGGTGTTTGTCCGATCGAATAGGCTTGCGAGAGGACGAAGGATTCGCTTCGAGCCTAGACTCCGAAGGTCGCTCCGAGGATCGGGTGTCACCTTCGCCAGGCACTGCATCCTCGTCTCCGAACTGCGGAGTCGCGATATGGGATGGAAACGACGGCATTCAAGTATCTAGATATTCAAATATTCAGGGTTGTTTTTCCGGAGCCGGACGATGGAAAAGAGGAAAGCCGTAACCGCCTGTCGACGCGGAAGGATCGTCGGCGAGCCCTGCGACGCTCCGGTGTTCCAGGCCTCCCTTTGGGCGACGGCATGGAGAGCGGCCGCCCGGGCGGGCCCGCGTGCCATAAGATGGCATGACGTCGAGCCGGAAAGCGGCTTGGCCCGTGGCGATCGATCGCGTGGCATGTATGATCTATGCCAGATGGCCGAAGGTGCTTCGATTTGAAGATGGCGCGTCAGTTGGACGGACCGGGGAATGTGGGTCACGTTGGTGAGACGCACGGGGAGGACATCGATGATGAGTGAAATGGGCCGCGTGGACTTTGACTTCGACTTCGGCCTCGTCATCGACCTCGAGGAAAATCGACTGAAGAAGGTTGCAGGACATCGCGCGTTGGCATTCGTCGACGCCAAGGGCCTGGACGCGGTCCGAGCCGAGTACGACGGCGCCGACGACGCGCGTTACCGCAACCACTTGCTTTCGCTCCTCGTATTTGGCGAGAAGAAGCTGGCGGCACTACGCGAAGATTGCTCCCTGGATCGGGACGGCCATTTCGAGGCGATTGATCGGCGAGCCCGAGAGATCGAGATCTTCCGAATGTCGGACATGCACCTGGGGGGCTCGTGCATCCAGTGATCGTCCAGCGGCAGGATCGTGCTACCCTGACGCACTGAGGTCGTCACGGCTCAAGTGCAAGTCCTTGAATCCGAGATCCTGAGCGATGGAGCTACGGTCCTGCAGCTACAGGTCATGGTCGACCTGACGACAGGTTGTCCAGCACCGGCACGGATAGCGGGCCCGCCCGAGTGAGCGGGATGTTGGGTGCGGCCCCCGTGACTTCGATCTGCCTGCGGATGGCGTCGCCGAGCCCGAAGGATGCCGCACCACCCCAGCCACCAGGTCAGGAACAACGAAGCCCTCCGTTGAAACCTCAGGCAGGAGCGGTGCCAGCCTGTGTAGATACGGCAACCGTTGTCGCACCGCCGGCACTTGGAACATCGGCGAAGGCCCTCTGGCCGAGGCAGATGGTGACCTGGTTGGATGCGGAAACGTTGCTCCTGAGGTCCAGCGTGTCCGCCGGCCTCATCGAGGCCTTGCTGGCGAACTGGCAGTAGAGCAACGCCACACGCCCATAATTCGCCTCGGCATACTGCAGGGGCTGGCCCGCGTGGTTTTCGTATTGTTCGGCCAAATCGGTCTCCGCGCTCTTCAATTCCACCACGACCGGACGGCGGTTCTTGTCCTTGCTGCCGACCACGACATCCGTGAACCCTCCCGCAGCCACGTTGTGTTCGGAAACCTCACAGATCTGAAGGAAGTCGGCCTGCGATCTGAGGAAGTCCATGAGGTGGTTCTGAAAGCGTTCCTCGTTCTTTCGCGGGACGGGATCCTTGAACATCGGGTGCCTGTAGAACGCTACCTGGTGCCGTACCAGGAACTCCAACACGATGAGCGCGAACTGAAAGTCATCGTAGTAGTGCCTCTGAAGCCCCGATGCCGCGAACTTACCTGCCAGGCTGGTCGCTGCCAAGGCGCGTTCGTTCTGGTCCAGCGAAACCAGCGGCGGCAGGAAGGAATTCATCGGGGGCCGCAGCACTCGTTGCGGTGATGCATCGAGCAGGTTCGCGACATGGGCATCGGCATGACTCCCGATCCTGCGGCCTAGCGCCTGCAAGGCTTCATGGTAGCTGTTCTTTGAGATCTTCGCCCTCCGCAGAGCTTCCGGCCCCGGAAGGAGGTCGTACTTCTCGTAGAGCGTGTAGGCAGTGGCCGCTGCGACATCCGTCTTCAGTTCGTCATCACAGAAGACCCATCCCGTAAGCTTGACGTCCCGGTAGGCGTTCGAGAGTTGCTCCACGTCGAAATAGTGGTTCACGCGCAAGAGGGTGCCGACGAAACTCGGATCATGCACCCATATGTCGGGGTTCTCCTTGACGGGGTTCGATCCGATCCAATCGACGTAGATCCTGTCCTTACCGCCCTGCAGGTAGGCCTGTATGCTGTCCTCGATCTCAAGGTTGTTCTGGGCGATATCTTCAAAGGCAAGCGACCAAGGTATGAAGGTCGCACTCGGAAGCCGACCTGCCTGCCGGTTGTAGTCGGCAAGCGTGCGCAGCGAGATCGCGAAAGCCCGCTGGGGAAGCTTGCGGTCGAGGATGCGCTTCGCCCTCGTCCGAAAGTTCTCTTGGGCTTCGGTGTTCTCGTCCTCCCACTCGGCTAGCCTGTCGAGAACCGCATCGTCTCCGCCTCGGTTCAAGATGAATGCTAGACACCACTCGAGGCTCCGCCCCCGCACCGACTTCTGGTACTGCAGAAATTCGCGAAGGAGACGTTCCAACGAGCGTTCGGCGGCGCGTACCTTGTGGTGGGTATATATGCGCTCGAACAGGTACGAGCGCGTCATGACGAACATTTCCAGTGCGGACGCGCCCGCCGGCCGTATTGCCAAGAGGTGGTAGACGTCGGGGTCCGGATCACCGAATCGTACCTTGATCTCCGGCAGTTCGGTGTTGCGGTCCAGCCTTGCCGTCGCGAGCTGCGAGAGCAGGCGGTCGACGTCCGCCGAGATCGGAAGGCCGGCATAGTAGGCATCGCGCGCGACGTAGTCGATCTTGTCGCAATCGATGTCGCCCGAAACTATGGACTTTATGTAGTGGTGGTACGCTCTTCCCCTGCGCATGAGCGTGCTCGGCCTGCCCATGATGATGCCGCAGACGAACAGGCATGCCTCGTCCGCCGTATAAGGCAGCCCGAGCGCACCCATGAAGGTTGACATGGCGGGGGACAGCACGAAGAGCGCCGAGAGCACTTCGGCAGCGGCGGGTGGCTTCGTAGGCAGCGCCTTGTGTGTCCGCGTTTCGGCTTCGGCAAACGCCACCGGGTCAGGAAGGTTGGCCCTCAATATCTCCTGTGCGGTCGCGAATTCCGAATTGAAGATACTGGCGAGGACCCGTTCACCGAGGTGGCTGAAGGCGGTGTGACCGCAGTCGTGCATCAGGGCGGCAAGCGATATGAGCTGCTCGATGCGTTCCCTGTCCTTTTCGTCTAAGTCAGTGTTGCGCGACAGCTTGTTGAACATCACGGTGGCCGCGCGCATGGTACCGATGCTGTGTTCAAGACGGCTGTGCTGCGCTCCTGGGTAGACGAGGTGAGCGAGACCGAGTTGCCGGACCCGCCGAAGCCTCTGCATGAGTGGCAGGTCTACGACACTCACCTGCTCGGGCGTCAGGGTGAACAGCTTCCAGATCGGATCGTTGATGTCCTTCGACGACCGGGCTTGCCCCGGGGTTCCGATGAGGTCTTCAGCGAGCTTGTCGAAGACGGCCGAAGCCAGTTCGCCGCATCTCTCACGCAGAGCGGAGCGTATGAAGGCAGCCGTAGTCATCCAGCCGCGGCGGACCCCGCTCTTTGCCGCACCACCTGCTTCAGCCAGTCGACCTCCTTTGGGAAGCTGACTGCGTAGTAGCTCAGGAGCGCATGGGCCTGCAGACGGTCTGTCTTCGGAATCATGCTGACGTTGTCCGGGTTCATCCGTCCCGCGACTCCGCTCGCTTGGGAGGCGACGGCCATCCGCGTCACCTCTTCGACCCGGGCGCCTCCAAGTCTCTCCTCGACATGGAGGATGCCGGCTATGCTTGTGGGCAGGGCCTGGCCTGAATTCAGGAAGATGTCCTCGAACACGTCGGAGCTTATCGCCTCCTCCCGATTGCCCTCGAGCTGGAGTGCGCACGACACGAGCTGGCCCAGCAGCTCCGGAGTCAGTCTCACGCGCTCACCGGTCCCGACAGCAGGTCCGTAGCTCTCACGTTCGAGGCGCCTGAAATCGACCATGTTAATCCCCGTGCGGCCAATAGCGGTTCACCCTAGGCCGACCTGTTCGCTTTCCGTACCCTTCCAGACCGATATACATAATTTTTCGCATGCTGGCTTGTCATCCTCGGACACTGTTGGAAGCTGGAAAGGCTGGACGCGCGCGCCCGCAGTCGTCACGAATCACAGCGGCGACGGAGCGAACCACCTCGGACGCATCAGACATGCCTCTGCATCCTGTCAGGAGCCAAGCCCGACTCGCAATAGGAACGAGTACCATAGGCAGGCCAGCGATAGCTGGGCAGCCTCCAGGACCATCATGCCTTTCTAGGCGCGTATCTGATCGGCACGCAGGTTGGAAGAAAACGTACTTGGCAGGTCGCGAGTTCGTGGTCGGCCTAATCGAGGCAGGTTGGATAGTAAGCGACGACCGTGCAAGGAACGAGATGCTTTCGGCTGGGTTGGATTCCGGCAAGCGACAGCTTGCGGGTTGTATGCCTAGGAACACTGGGATGCTGCTCAGCCTGCGCCTTGGTCGCTGCCGCTCTCGCTGGACATGCTCGCTAGCAAGGAATGCTAGCCTTGCAAGCTGTGTACGGACTTGCCTTCGTGACGCTGCAACGGCGGCTCCAGGGCTCAGGAAACGTCGTCCCGAGCTAGGCAGCAGCCTGTGAAGGTTCTCCATGATGCTGGCGAAGCCGGAGAAGCCTGATGCGCCACCAAGGTCGGTGATCTACCGTCAGGTCAGCGTGCGCGGCAGCCCCAACGCGCGAGCCGGAGGGGGCATCGTCGTTTGGCACTGGACCTGCGATGCGTCCTGGCGCGGACGCATGCGCCATCGGCGACATGTTGTCCGGGGCGCACACTGAAGATCGTGGCGTCTCCTGTTCCGTTGAAGCAGCTATGGACGAGGCCGGCGATCAATTAGGGCCTCCGCCACTTGGGCGACGGCGGGAATGTGGCGATTTCGACCCACACGCAAACGATCTTCCGTTCGAGGTGACGCACCCCGTCCGGGCTTTCCCGCACGACACCTTCTCCCAGCAAGGCGTCTCGATAGTGGGCGTCGACGCCAGCTGCGTGAGCCTCAAGGATGGCGCCGCGACCCATGGCGCGAATAGCGTCAGCGTTCTCGCGCGCGAGCCGAAAGATCATGGGCCCCATGGACTCGGCCATCTGTCCGCTTCCCGCTCGGTGAGCCACCTTTCACCTTGCACCGCCTCGGGTTTGTCGGGGGCACTGAATTGTGAGACACGCTGCCATATCGATAATTGACCGCGGCAGCATAGTAAAACTCTTCGGATTCGGCAGGCGGAACGTTGCCGATGGTCTCAAGCAGTCGGCGATGGTTGAACCAGTCGACCCACTCGAGGGTGGCATACTCGACTGCTTCGAAGCTGCGCCACGGGCCACGCCGGTGGATCACCTCAGCTTTGTAGAGGCCGTTGATGGTCTCGGCCAAAGCGTTGATGCTCCTATGTTGGTCAAGCGGCGTTTGCGTTGAGGGCCATGAGCTTTCCGGTGCAGAGGTGCCGATAGATTTCGCGGGCAATGTAGCGCTTGAGGCAGCGGCGGATTTCGCGGGGTGATTTGCCTTCAGCGGTTCGGCGCTGGATGTACGCGCGGGTCGGCGGGTGATGCCGCATGCGGACGAGGGCGACCCGGTACAAGGCCGCATTCGCGCGGCGATTGCCACCGCGGTTGAGGCGATGGCGGCTTGTCTTGCCGCTTGACGCCGGCACAGGGCACACGCCGCAGAGCTTAGCAAACGCGGCTTCAGAGCGGATCCGCTGAGGATTATCGCCGAGGACAACGAGCAGGTCTGCGATAGTGCCCGTCGACACGCCCGGCGCTTCCATCAGCGCCGGCGCCTGGGCACGCACCAGCGTCTCAAGAATGGATTCGTGCTCCTTGATCTCGGCATCCAGCATCAACCACCGGTTGGCCAGCGCTCGCAGCGCCATCTTGGCCGAAGCGGTGGTGGAGACAGGTGTGCCCGGGCGCAACGCCGCGATCGCGCGGATGAGGGTCATCTTGCCGGTGATGCCGATGAAGCGCTCGCGCAAAGGCTGCGGCGCGTTGTCCAGCAGCGTCTTCAAGGTGACCATGGCTTGGGTCCGGGCCTTGAGCGCGGTGTCGCGAGCGATCTTGAGATGGCGGATCATTTCGACGGTGCCATTGCCGATCTTGGGCTCGCCCTCGGCGTCACCCGCCAGGACGGCCCGCGCGGCGGATTCGGCATCAACGGTGTCGGTCTTGCCATGCCGACGACGGAGCTGTCGGTTGACGCGGCCGACCTCGATGACGCGCAGCTCCATGGTGGTCAACGCCCGGGTAAGGCCCGCGCCATAGGAACCGGTCCCTTCGATGCCGAAGGCATGCACGGTCCCAAACTCGGCCGCCCAGGCCGCCATCTCGCGATAGCCCTGGCCGGTCACCGGGAACGAGGCGGTGGCCAGCCGGGCACCCAGGCCGTTGATGGCGACGGCGACGTGGACGTCCTTGTGCGTGTCGACGCCGATGATCACGGCATCGGATGTGATATCATGCATGCAGGTCCTTCAGGCGGGTGGAACCCGAAGGTCATTCGCGAGCGGACAGGACTGTGACGGGAAGGCACTCCCTCAGGCTCCTATGAAGTCAGGTCTCGCGAGACCTCGGGTGCAGCCTGGAAGACCGACAGATCAACGCCATGACACGTAGTCAATCGTAAGCACGGGTCAGGTCCCCCAGACTGCACGTACCTTCTCACAGTCGTAGCTGTCGCCGACGCTGCCGACCGAAGGTTCGATCCCAGCCTCGGCAAGG
>NZ_JARPVX010000063.1:0-22464 GCF_033947565.1 Lichenihabitans sp. Uapishka_5 | reverse complement strand
GCAGCGCCGCCGTCGATGAACGCCTTATAGGATGCACGCGGATGAGAGGTCAACCGGGGAAATCCTTAAACCGTCAGAAAAGCGTCAAAGGATCGCCTCGGGAGGCCCTAAGCCGCTGTGATGTCATCGGAAGTGGCGTGGGGAAAAGTGAACGGTCTTCTGCCGGGAGGCACGCCATACCGATTTTGGAGTCGCTTGAACTCCACCTCTGGCTTGGTCCAATGCCGAAACGACACACCTCAGCGTCGCTGCCGCCGTGGTCACCGGTAGCCCGTAGCCGAGGCTTAAGGGTCGACTGATTGGGTGCGCAAAGCGGAAGCCACCACGCGAAAGGGCGACCCTGTCGCAAGCCTCAGATGGCGTAGTCTTCGAACACCTGCGCGTGCCGCGACGTCACGAACACCGTTTCGCCGGTCTTGAGCCCCAAGGCTTTGCTAGCTTCCAACGTAAGCTCGGCATCGATGGTCTCAGGCTGATCGAGACGCTGCAGCTCCACTCGGACGATGGAGCCGACGAGGCCCACATGCTGGACACGGGCCGCGATGGCATCAGCCTCGGCCGCTACCCGCGCGATCAGCACATCATGGGGCCGCACATAGCTTTGGCCCGGACGATCATCTGCCCCGACAGGCGTATCCGGCGGCGTGCCGGCCTGCCGGGCGCTGAAAACGTTGTAGTGGCCGAGGAACTGAAACACGAAGGGGCTGGCGGGGTGCTCGTAGACCTCCTGCGGTGAGCCGAACTGCTCGATGCGGCCCGACCGCATGACGGCGACGCGGTCCGACACCTCGAGCGCCTCCTCCTGGTCGTGCGTGACGAAGATCGTGGTGACGTGGATGGTCTCGTGCAGCTTGCGCAGCCAGCGTCGCAGATCGCGGCGCACCGTGGCGTCGAGCGCCCCAAAGGGCTCGTCGAGCAGCAGCACCCGCGGTTCGACCGCCAGCGCCCGGGCCAAGGCCACACGCTGGCGCTGGCCGCCCGAGAGTTGCGATGGGAAGCGTTGCGCCAAAGGCTGCAGCTGGATCAGGTCGAGCAGCTCGCCCACCTTGCCGCGAATCTGCGCCTCGCTCGGCCGCTCCCGCCAGGGCTTCGAGCGCAGCCCGAAGGCGATGTTCTCGAACACCGTCATGGTCTTGAACAGCGCATAATGCTGGAACACGAAGCCGATGCGCCGCTCGCCGATGCCGCGCGCCGTGATGTCCTGTTCATCGAACAACACCGCGCCGCTGCCCGGATCGGCGGCCTCCATGCCGGCGATGACCCGCAGCAGCGTGGTCTTGCCGGAGCCGCTCGGACCCAACAGCGCCACAAGCTCGCCGGTAGCGATGGCGAGGTCGACGTCGCTGAGGACCCGGGTCGGACCGAAGGATTTCGAAATGCCGCGGACCGTGATGCTCATAGGGGGCGTCCCGTCTGCAGGGGGGCCTGCGTGTCCCGCATTTGTTCGGTGCGGGTCGTGCGCAGGTCGATCAAGGCCTTCAACACCAGGGTGAAGAGCGCCAGACCGACCAGCAGCGACGCCACCGTAAAGGCCGCCTGATTGTCGTATTCGTTCCACAGCTTCTCGATGCGCAGCGGCATCGTGTCGTTGGCATCGGTGTTGCCTGACACCACCGACACCGCGCCGAACTCGCCGAACACACGCGCAGTGCAGAGGATGACGCCATACAGGAGCGCCCAGCGGATGTTCGGCAGCGTCACGGTCCGGAAGGTGCGCCAACCCCTGGCGCCAAGCGACAAGGCCGCCACCTCCTCGTCGGTACCCTGCGCCTCCATCAGCGGAATGACGGATCGCGCCACGAACGGAAAGGTGACGAACAGCGACGCCAGCCCGATGGCCAAGGGCGTGAAAATGACGCCGGTGTTCCAGGCCGTGAACGCCAGGGGCCAGCCCCCCGCGAAGCCGACCCAGGTGAGCGATGTCGGGTCGGGCCATTGCCAGTTGGTGGCCCAGGAGCCGAACAGCCCGGTGCGGCCGTAAAGCAGCACGAAGATCAGGCCCGCCACGACGGGCGACACAGAAAACGGCAGGTCGATCAGGGCCACCAGCAGCAGCCGGCCGCGAAACCGAAACTTCGTCACCGCCCATGCGGCCACAAGCCCGAAGCCGATGTTGAGCGGCACCACGAAAGCCGCGACGCCGGCCGACATCCGGATGGCGCTCCAGGTCTTCTGGCTTTGGGCCCGCTTGGCCGCGAATTTGCGGCGCTCGACGAGGCCGGTCGGCACCGGCCCGGCTGTCGTCGCCCCGGTGAACACTGCCACATAGCCGTCCACCCCCTTGGACAGGGCCTGGGTGAAGACGTTGGCAACCGGCAGCAGGATGAACAGGCTGAGGAACACCACCGTGCCGGCGATGAGCAACCGCCGCCATGCGGGATGGCCGCGCGCCGGGGCGACGGACCCCGACGGGGCCGCCTGGGCGGGAGGAGCGCCCGCCATCGTCAAACCGACCGGGCGCGGCGCACGAAGGCCTCGACGCCGTTCATCACCAGCAGGATCGCCAGCGAAGCCCCGAGCAGCACGATGCCGATGGCGGTCGCCTGCGGGTATTGGAAGTCGTCGAGCTTCTGCACGATCAACAGCGGCGCGATCTGCGACTTGCCCGGGATGTTGCCGGCGATGAAGATCACCGAGCCGTATTCGCCGACCGCGCGCGCGAAGGCGAGCGACGCCCCGCTGAGCCAGGCCGGAAAAATTTCGGGAAAGATCACGCGGCGAAAGGTCGTGAAGGGCCCTGCCCCGAGGCTCTCGGCCGCGAGCTCATATTCGGCGTCCCAGGCCTGCAGAACCGGCTGCACGGATCGCACCACGAACGGCAGGCCGACGAAGATCAATACGATGACGATGCCGGTCGGGGTGTTGGTATAGGCGAAATCGAGCGCCGACAGGGCATCGGGCGGCAACAGGCCCGGGTGCCCGACCAAGCCTGCCAAGCCGTTGAGGCCAGTCGTCACGCGATCGCCGAAGCCACCAATCCAGCCATCCTTCAGATAGAGGCTCGAGAAGGTGAGGCCCGCCACGGCGGTGGGCAGCGCAAAGGGGAAGTCGATCAGCGCGTCGAACAGGCGGCGGCCGGGGAAGCGGTAGCGCACCAGCGTCCAGGCCACCATCAGGCCCAGCACGGCATTGCACAAAGCTGCGATCGCGGCCGCCCCGAAGGTGAGGCGGTAGGCCGCCACCACCACCGGATCGGTGACGGTGGCCCAGAACTCAGGCCCGGTGAGCTGGGCCGACCGCACCACCAGGGCTGCGAGCGGCAACAGCACCACGGCCGACAGAACGACGAGCGTGGTGCCGAGCGTCAGGCCGAAGCCGGGGATCACGCGCCGGTGCCGGACGGCCGTCACGCCGTCTCCTTGTTGCCGCTTGCCACGTCGTTCGCCTGTCCGTCCGCGCGCCCCGAGAAGTCGAGCGAGGTAGTGGTTATTGGGCCGGCTTGTAAAGGGCGTCGAACAGGGCGCCGTCCTTGAAGAAGGTCGCCTGCGCCTTGGGCCAGCCGCCGAAGGCCGTGTCGATGGTGAACATCGGCACGGTCGGCAAGGACGCGCTGTATTTCTTCAGCGCCGCGATGTCGCGCGGCCGGTAGTGGAGCTGGCCGATCGCGTCCTGGGCCTCGGGCGTGTAAAGATATTGCAGGTAGGCTTCGGCCACCGCGCGGGTGCCCTTCTGGTCCACCACGGCATCCACCACCGCCACCGGCGGCTCTCCCAGGATGCTGGTCGAGGGGTAGACGATGTCGAACTTGTCGGCGCCGAACTCTTCCCTGGCGAGGTAGAGTTCGTTCTCCCAGTTGAGCAGCACGTCGCCGATGCCCTTCTGGGCGAAGGACACGGTCGCGCCGCGCGCCCCCGTGTCGAGCACCGGCACATGCTTGTTGTAGAGAGTGGTGAGAAAATCCTTTGCGGCGGCGTTCGCATAGACCGAGGCCGACCCGTCGCCTGCCTGCTTGGCGGCCGCCACGCCCTCGGCGGTGGCGAGATCGAAGGTCGGGGCCTTGGCGATGCCGCCCCAGATGCCGAGAAACACCCAGCGGCCGCCGCCACCGGTCTTCGGGCTGGCCGTGATGGCTTCGACGCCAGGGCGGACGAGGTCGGACCAGTCCTTGATGGCTTTCGGATTTCCCTTGCGCACCAGGAACGCCACCGTGGAGGTGTAGGGCGAGGCGTTGTCGGGCAGGCGCGTCTGCCAGCCGGGCTTGATGAGGCCGGCCTGTTCGATGGCCGTGACATCCCAGCCGAGCGCCAGCGTTACCACATCGGCCTTGAGGCCGTCGAGCACCGAGCGGGCCTGCTTGCCGGAGCCGCCGTGCGACATCTCGAATCCGACGTTGTCGCCGGTCTTCTGCTTCCAGGCTTCCGCGAAGCCGTCGTTCAGCACGGTGTAGAGCTCACGCGTCGGGTCATAGGACACGTTGAGCAGCTTGATGTCCTTGGCAAGGGCCGGGCGCGCGGCGAGACCAGCCGCCAAGGCGCCCAGACCTCCGACCACATGGCGACGGGTGAACATGATCGCGATCTCCGTTCGGGCTCGGGGCCCAATCATTGTCTATCGTGCTTATAGATTGATTGTAGGTTTGAGAAGACCCAGACGGCGCAATGGCGTTCTGCACACGATGAGATCCGACGCGCGTCCCGGCATTGCGAGCGGAGCGAAGCAAACCAGCACCGCGGCGTCGCCTGGATTGCTGCGGCGACTGCGTCGCCTCGCAATGACGGAGCGTAGGCAGGGGACGTCCTCGCCATGCCTCTCCGAGACGATGAAGGCGGATGGCACCACTTGGCACAGCCACGCTGAGACCGCCATATGGAGCGGCACGCAACGGACGGGAGTGGGACCGGCATGGCGGTCGAAACAATCGAGAACCTGTGGATCCCGCTCGCCGACGGCACGCGCCTCGCGGCCCGGTTGTGGCGCCCCGACGATGCGGAAGCGCATCCCGTTCCGGCCATCCTCGAATATATCCCGTACCGCAAGCGCGACGGGACGCGCGGCCGCGACGAGCCGATGCACGGCTTCTTCGCCAGCCAAGGCTATGCGGCGATCCGGGTCGACATGCGCGGCTCGGGCGACTCGGATGGGGTGCTCGACGACGAATACCTGCCGCAGGAGCAGGACGATGCCCTAGAGGTGATCGCCTGGCTGGCGGCGCAGCCCTGGTGCACGGGCGCGGTCGGCATGATGGGCAAGAGCTGGGGCGGCTTCAACGCGCTGCAGGTGGCGGCACGACGACCGCCGGCCCTGAAGGCCATCATCACGGTGTGTTCGACCGACGACCGTTTCGCCGACGACATCCATTTCATGGGCGGCTGCCTGCTGAACGACAACCTGTGGTGGGGCTCCATCATGCTGGCCTATCAGGCGCGGCCGGCGGACCCGGCGATCGTCGGCGAGGGCTGGCGGGCGCAATGGCTGGAGCGGCTCGACCATATGCCGCTCTGGCCGGCCCTTTGGATGAATCACCAGAGCCGCGACGCTTATTGGCGGCACGGCTCGGTCAACGAGGATTTGGGGGCCATCACCTGCCCGGTGCTGGCGGTCGGCGGCTGGGCCGATGCCTATACCAATGCAGTGCCGCGCCTGCTCGAAGGGCTCAGCTGCCCACGGCAGGGGCTTATCGGCCCCTGGGCCCATATATATCCGCAGGATGGTGTGCCGGGCCCATCGGTGGATTTCCTCGGTGAAGCGACGCGCTGGTGGGACACCTGGCTGAAGGGCCAGAACACCGGCATCATGGACGGGCCCATGCTGCGGGCCTTCATCGAGGATCATCGGACACCGACCACGACGCTGCCCGCCGTCGAGGGCCGCTTCGTGGCCGAGCCGGCTTGGCCGAGCCCGAGCATCGCCGACCAGGCCTGGAGCTTTGGGCCGGGGCGCCTGCTGCCCGGCGCCGCCGAGGCCGCGACCCTGAGTATCCGCTCGCCGCTCTGGACCGGCACGACGGGCGGGGAATGGATGGGCACCGGCGTGGTGGGCGAAATGCCGGCCGACCAGCGCCTCGACGACGGCTTGTCGCTCGTGTTCGACACGGAGCCGCTCGCGGCTGACCAAGATGTGCTGGGCTTTCCGGTGGTGACGCTGGAGCTCGCGGCCGATCGGCCGCATGCGCAGCTTGCCCTGCGGCTCTGCGACGTCGCTCCCGACGGGTCGTCGCTGCGCATCAGCTATGCGGTGCTGAACCTCGATCACCGCGACGGCTCGGCGGCCCCGGCGCCGCTGGTGCCGGGCGAGCGCCTGCAGGTGCGGGTGCCTTTGAAGGTGTGCGGCCACCGCTTCCCGGCCGGCCACCGCATCCGGCTGGCAGTCGCGACCGCCTGCTGGCCGCTGGTCTGGCCCGCGCGCGACGCCGCCACCCTGACCTTATTTACGCCGGCGTGCCGCCTGGTGCTGCCGGTGCGGCCGGACCGGCCCGGAGAACCACCACTCACCCTGCCTCCCGGGCGCGGCGGCGCGCCGACGCCCCGCACGCTGCTGCGCGAAGGCCGCATCACGCGTGGGGTCAGTTTCGATCAGGTGACCGGCAAGGCGGTGTCCACCACGGTGGGCGAAGGGGGGCTGTTCGGCGAAGGCGTCGGGATATGGGACGACATCGGCACAACCGTGTCGCACGACCTGACGCGGCGCCTGAGTGTCGCGGCCGACGATCCGGATTCGGCCGAGGCGACGATCGATCAGGTGTATTCGATGCTGCGCGAGGATGGCTGGGCCATCCGGATCGAGACCCGGGTGACGCTCGCCGGCGACCGGGACGCCTTCCGACTGAACGCGACCCTGAAGGCCTTCGAGGGCGACGCCGAGGTGGCGACCCGCACGTGGTCCGAAACGATTCCCCGGCTTCACGTGTGAGCGGAGGCAATGCCTCGAACCCCGATGACGGCGAGGCGACGCCCTGGCGCGGCACCGAGGCCGCGATCGCCTTGTCTAATGTGGGGCCTGTGCGCGCCCTGCTGGTCGCCGCCGTCCGGCAACAGCAGGCGCTCACCTATGCGGCGCTGCTGAATGCGCTCGGCCACCCTTTTACGCGGCCCCGCATGCGGGCGGTCTGCCGCACGCTCGACGCCATCGACGAGGCCGGCCACGCCGCGGGCGAGCCGGAACTCGCCGTGCTGGTGGTGCGACAGTCGGACGGCCTGCCGGGGCAAGGCTGGTGGGTCAGCCGGCTATCCTATCCCGGCCCTTGGCGCGGACCGGAAGCGACGATCTTCGTGCGGGAGTTGCAGGAGGTGGCGTTCGGCTTCTGGAACAATATGCCCCTCGGGGGGCGATCCCACCAACCAGGTCCGCCTCCATTATAGCCCCTCCCCTACCCTCTCCTGCCCCAGTCTTCCTTGGTGGCGGCCGCGAAATCCGTGAAGCGTCGTTCGGCGATGGCGGCCCGGATGCCGGCCATCAGGTCCTGGTAATAGCTGAGGTTCACCCAGGTCAGCAGCATCATGCCGAGGATCTCGCCCGACTTGACGAGGTGGTGCAGGTAGGCGCGGGAATAATCGCGCGCCGCCGGGCAGGACGAAGCCGCGTCGATCGGCCGGGTGTCGTCGGCGTGCTTGGCGTTGCGCATGTTCAACCGACCGAACCGGGTGAACACCTGGCCGTGCCGGCCGGCGCGGGTGGGCATCACGCAATCGAACATGTCGACGCCGCGCCGCACGCTTTCGAGAATGTCGTCCGGCGTGCCGACGCCCATCAGATAGCGCGGCTTGGCGTGCGGCAGGTGCGGCTCCACCGTTTCGATCATCCGCAGCATGACGTCCTGCGGCTCGCCCACCGCGAGGCCGCCGATGGCAAGGCCATGGAAGGCCATGGCGGCAAGCGCCTGAGCGCTGGCGACCCGCTGCGCCGGCACTTCGCCACCCTGAACGATGCCGAAGACCGCCCGCCCCGGCACGTTGCCGAAAGCAAGGCGCGAGCGCTCGGCCCAGCGCAGCGACAACCGCATGGCGCGCTCGCTTTCGGCCTCCGAACACGGGAGGCGCACGCATTCGTCGAGCTGCATCTGGATGTCGGACCCGAGCAGGTCCTGGATCTCGAGCGACCGCTCCGGCGTCAGCGCATAGCGCCGCCCGTCGATGTGGGACTGGAAGGTGACGCCGGTTTCGTCGAGCTTGCGCAGCTTCGACAGCGACATCACCTGGAAGCCGCCGGAATCGGTGAGGATCGGGTGCGGCCATTGCATCATCGTGTGCAGGCCGCCGAGGACCGCCACCCGTTCGGCGCCGGGGCGCAGCATCAGGTGATAGGTGTTGCCGAGCACGATATCGGCGCCGAGTTCGCGCACCTGGCCGGCATACATGGCCTTCACGGTTCCGGCCGTGCCGACCGGCATGAAGGCCGGCGTCCGGATGGTGCCGCGGGGATTGGTGATGGCGCCCGTGCGGGCCGTGCCGTCGGTGGCGTGAAGCGTGAATCTGAAATCAGGGGTCATGGCTGGTCGTGCCGCCCGAGCAGGCAGGCGTCCCCATAGGAATAAAACCGGTAGCCGCCCGTGATCGCATGCGCATAGGCGGCCTGCATGGTGTCGAGGCCCGAAAAGGCCGAGACCAGCATGAACAAGGTCGAACGCGGCAGGTGGAAATTGGTCATCAGCAGGTCGATGGCCCGGAACCGATAGCCGGGCGTGATGAAGATTGCGGTTTGTCCCGCGAAAGGCGCGATCGTGCCCGCTTCGGTGGTGGCGCTCTCCAAGATGCGCAGCGCCGTGGTGCCGACCGAAACGATCCGGCCGCCGCGCGCGCGCGTGGCGTTCAAGGCTGCCGCGACCTCGGGCGTCACCCGCCCCCATTCTGCGTGCATGCGGTGATCGGCCGTATCTTCCACCTTGACGGGCAGAAAGGTGCCGGCTCCGACATGCAACGTCACCCGATGGATGGCGACGCCCTCCGCCTCGAGCCCGGTCAGCAGGTCGGGCGTAAAATGCAGGCCGGCCGTCGGGGCCGCCACGGCGCCGGGCTCGCGGGCGAACATCGTCTGATAATGGTCGGCGTCCCCCGCCTCCTCGGGCCGGCGATGCGCGATATAGGGTGGCAGCGGCATCAGCCCGTGCCGGTCGAGCGCCGCGTCGAGGTCCGGGCCGCCGCGATCGAAGCGCAGCACGGCCTCGCCGCCTTCCCCGCTGGCGACGCGGGTGGCCGCAAAACCGTCGCCGAACACCAGGGTCTCGCCATCGACGAGCTTCTTCGACGGCCGTAGAAAGGCGCGCCAGGTGTCGGTCGCCTCGCGCAGGTGCAGGGTGACCTCGATGCGGGCCGAAGCCTCGCCACGGTAGCGCCGGCCGATGAGCCGCGCCGGGATCACCCGCGTGTCGTTGACCACCACGGCATCGCCGGCCCGCAGCAGGCCCGGCAGGTCGCGCACCACGTGGTCTGCGAAAGACGGCGACGCGCCGGGCATGACCGCGAGCAGGCGCGCAGCATCGCGCGGTTGCGCCGGATGCAACGCGATGGCGGCGTCAGGAAGCGCGAAATCGAAGGCGTCGACCAGCATGGCAGGAGCCCCGTTCCCCGTGGGAACGGGGAACGGAGACGACGGGCGTCAGGCCACCCGGGCCGTGACGATGCGGTCGGGATCGCGCACGGGCTCGCCGCGCTTCAGCTTGTCGACATTCTCCATGCCGGACGTCACCTCGCCCCAGACCGTATATTGCTTGTCGAGGAAGCGAGCGTCGTCGAAGCAGATGAAGAACTGCGAATTGGCCGAATCCGGGCTCTGGGCGCGGGCCATCGAGCAGGTGCCGCGGGTGTGCGGCTCGGCATTGAACTCGGCCTTCAGGTTCGGCTCCTTCGAGCCGCCCGTGCCGGTGCCGTGCGGGCAGCCGGTCTGCGCCATGAAGCCCTCGAGGACGCGGTGGAACGCGACATTGTCGTAGAACTTCTCGTTCGCCAGCTGGGCGATGCGCTCGACATGCTTCGGCGCGAGGTCAGGGCGCAGGCGGATCACCACCGGGCCTTGCGTGGTCTCGAGCGTCAGGGTCTTGGGAGTGTCCGTCATGGGGCGGCTCCTGTTCGATGAAGCGCAGGGCGAAGATCTGCCCCGCGATGGCCGAGCCGAGGCCCGGCGTGACTTTGAGCGGCGTGCAGCGTTGCAGGGCCGCGGTGAGGGACTGGTTCAGACCGGATCGCGCGTCCGCCGTCAAGCCCGGATCGGCATAGGGGATGCGGGGCATCCCGTTGACCGAACCGTCGCGCTTGAAGCTGACCCGCAACGTCACTGTTGTCCAGCGCTGGCCCGCGAAGCGCGGCGGTGGCCGCCAACAGCGGCCGAGCGCATCCGCCACAGCCCGGTAGGTGTTGAGCACCCCGAATGGCGCCACCGGTTCCGAACCATCCGGGTCGGACCGCATCGGCACGTCGAGCACGAAGCCCTGCGGATAAGGCGAGGGGATCGACGGCGGCCGCGGCGTCGCCTCGTAAACATCCGTGCCCTCGTCCTGAGGAAAGGTGAGGATCGGGGGATAGCCGGACGGCGGCGGCAATTCGGGAAAGACGGGTCCGTAGAAGCCGTCGTCGAAGAACGGGTCGAACAGGAAGGAGCGCGGGTGGCTGCGGTGAAAGCCGCGGGGCGCCGCCTGCGCCGCCCCTGCGGTTGCGGCCACCAGTGCCGCGGCAACGACGCACGGGCGCCAGGGAAAGGTTCGATGCCGTGCCTGACACATGGCGAACACCCCTTCCTCCGTCATTGCGAGGCGGCATCGCCGCCGCGGCAATCCAGGGTAGCGCGGAGGTTCTGGATTGCTTGGCTCCGCTCGCATCACGGCGGATGCGGATCGGCGCCGAGCGGGAATAAGCCTTACTTCGCGCCCTGGGCCATCCGCATGGTGACGATCTTGTCGGGCGCGTCCACCTTGCCGTTGTCCGACTCGGAGCCCTTCTTGATCTTGTCGACGACATCCATGCCGCCCGTCACCTCGCCGAACACCGTGTACTGGTTATTCAGGAACGCCGAGTCGGCCAAGCAGATGAAGAACTGCGAATTGGCCGAATCCGGGCTCTGGGCGCGGGCCATGCCCAGCGTGCCGCGCTTGAACGGCGTCTTCGTGAACTCGGCCTTCAGGTCGGGCAGCTTCGAGCCGCCCATACCGGTGCCGGTCGGGTCGCCGGTCTGGGCCATGAAGCCATCGATCACGCGGTGGAACACCAGGCCGTCGTAGAACTTGTCGGCGATCAGCTTCTTGACCTGCGCGACGTGCTTTGGCGCGAGGTCCGGACGCAGTTCGACCGTGACGCGCCCGTCCTTGGTGTCGAGGTAGACCGTATTGGCATCGACCGTGGCCGCATGGGCCGGCAAGGCGGCCGCGAGCGCCAGGGCGGCAGGCAGCGCAAGCATCAGGTCGCGACGGCGGAACAGCATGGCTTTCTCCAGATGAGGATTCGGCGTGGTTCTAGCAGAGCCGTCGGCGCGGCACCATGCGGCCGCCGAGGCGTAAGCGCGGCGACGAAACATTGCGACGTGGTAATGACTTGAGCGTTGCCGCAGGGGGCGTCGCTTTGCGTCTCCCTGAGGGGTCCTATATGTCGGACATCGGCAAGGCCGGAGGTTCACGTTGGGGTCCGACCCGGCGGCAACCGGCAGCACACCATCGCACGATCGGTCGGGGAACGGGTGAACACAGGAATGTCGTGGTCCAACCAGAACAACGGCGGGCCCTGGAAGAGCAATCCCGGTCCCTGGGGCAACGGCCCCTCGCGGCCAAGCGGCGGCTCGCCTGATCTCGAGGATGTGTTGCGCCGCGGCAAGGAACGGCTGAAGCGCTGGCTTCCCGGCGGCGGCATCGGGGGTCCGGCCGGCCTCGGCCTGCTGGCCCTGGCGGCGATCGCGGTTTGGCTGCTGACGGGCTTCTACACGGTGCAGCCCAACGAGGTCGGCATCAACCAGATCTTTGGGCGCTACACCGGCAAGACCGACCCCGGCCTGCGGTACAACTTTCCCGGACCGGTCGGCAGCGTCACGGTGCTGCCGGTGACCAACCGTAATTCGATCGACATCGGCGCCGTGACCCGCGACGAAAGCCCGCGCGCCGGGGGCCTGCAACTGGCGCTCGACAAGCCGGAAGAAAGCCTGATGCTGACCGGCGACGAGAATATCGCCGACGTGAAGTTCCGCGTGGTGTGGCAGATCGACCCTTCCCGGCCGGAAGAGTTCGCCTTCAACCTGCGCAATCCGCAGGAAACCGTGAAGGCCGTGGCCGAAAGCGCCATGCGGGAGGTGATCGGCAAGAAGAACCTGAGCGACATTCTCACGACCGACCGCAAGGTGATCGAGCCCGCCGTGCAAGACCTCATCCAGGGCGTGCTGAACGGCTACAAGGCCGGTGTGCTGATCCTGCAGGTTCAGCTTTTGTCGGTCGATCCACCCGATCAGGTGATCGCGGCCTATCGTGACGTGACCTCGGCCCAGCAGGACCTCCAGCGTCAGCGCAACGAGGCCGACGCTTATGCCAACAGCGTGGTTCCCGGCGCGCGCGGCGCGGCAGCCCAGATCCTTCAGGAGGCCGAAGGCTACAAGACCCAGGCCGTTCAGGAGGCGCAAGGCCAGGCGTCGCGCTTCGCCCAGGTCTACGCACAATACAAGAACGCCCCCAACGTGACGCGCGAGCGCATCTACCTCGAAACCATGGAAACGGTGCTGGGCGGGGCCCAGAAGGTGATCATCGATGGCAAGGGACCGGGTGTCGTACCCTACCTACCGCTCGGCAGCCTCGATGCCCCGAAAGCCCAGACCGGAGGTGAGAAGTGAAGCCGGTTCTTCTGGCCGCCGCCGCGGCCCTTCTTGTCGTCCTCATCGTGGTGGGTGGCACCTTCTTCACCGTCAGCCAGACCCAGCAGGCCCTGGTGCTGTATTTCGGCGAGCCGGTGCGGGTCATTTCCAAGCCGGGCCTGAAGATGAAGATCCCGCTGATCGAAACGGTGGTGCGGCTCGACAACCGCATTCTCGACCTCGATACACCCCAGCAGGAGGTCGTGGCGGCCGACAACCAGCGCGTGCTTGTCGACGCCTTCGTGCGCTACCGCATCGCAGACCCGCTGCGGTTCTACCAGAGCGTCGGCACGGTGTTGCGCGCCAACAATCAGTTGGCCTCAGTGATGAATTCTGCCCTCCGCCGTGTGCTGGGCGAATCCACCCTGCCGCAGATCGTCAAGGAGGACCGCGGCAAGCTCATGGTGCGCATCCGTGACCTCGTGGATGCCGATTCGACCAACCTTGGCCTGAAGATCGACGATGTGCGCATTCGCCGGGCCGACCTCCCGCAGCAGATTTCGGAAAAAGTGTTCTCGCGCATGATCTCCGAACGCGCGCGAGAGGCGGCGCAATACCGCGCCGAGGGTGCCGAACAGTCCCAGACCATCAAGGCGGACGCCGATCGCCAAGCCGTGGTGCTGAAGGCCGATGCCCAGCGTAAAGCGGACGAAATGCGCGGCCAGGGCGACGCCGAGCGCAACCGCGTCTTCGCCGAAGCCTATGGCAAGGACCCCGAGTTCTTCGCCTTCTACCGTTCCATGCAGGCCTATGTGACGGCGCTGAAGGGCAGCGACACCCGCCTCGTGCTGCCGCCGGATTCGAAGTTCTTCCACTACTTCGGCGACCCGACGGGCGGCACGGCGCCTACCGCCCCCTGAGGCCAATCCCCGCGTTGCCGACAGGCCACGCGGGTGCGAAGCTCCCGGCCGCTCGGGGTGCGAAAGGATCGTCGATGGTTGCTTTCCTACCAGGCTGCGGCCGGCGCTCCGCCCAGGCGGCCATCGCGTCCGCCCTGATGCTGCTCGGCGGCGCCCTGCCGGCGTCGGCCAAGATGCCCGACAATCTGGCCGACCTTGCCGCCAGCGTCGTCGATGCGGTCGTCAACATTTCCGCCGTCCAGGTCGGCGACGCCGGCAAGCCGGGCCTGAAGGCCATGCCTCAGCTCCCTCCCGGGACGCCGATGCAGGAGTTGTTCGAAGACTTCTTCAAGCGGCAGTTGCAGGGCCATAATGGCGGCAGCGGCGACGAGGGCGCACCGCATGGCCGGCGCAGCACGTCGCTCGGCTCGGGCTTCATCATCGATGCTTCCGGCATCGTGATCACCAACAATCACGTGATCGAGGGCGCCAACGAGATCACCGTCATCCTGACCGACGGACGCAAGCTCAAGGCTGAACTGCTCGGCACCGACAAGAAGGTCGACGTGGCGGTGCTGAAGGTGACGTCCGCGACGCCGCTCAAGGCGGTTCCGTTCGGCGACAGCGACCATGTGCGGGTCGGCGAACCCGTGATGGCGGTCGGCAACCCCTTCGGGCTCGGCGGAACCGTGACCTCGGGCATCGTGTCGGCCCGGGACCGCAACATCGATTCCGGTCCCTATGACGATTACATCCAGACCGATGCGGCCATCAACAAGGGCAACAGCGGCGGTCCGTTGTTCGACATGGCCGGCGATGTTATCGGCATCAACACCGCCATCCTGTCGCCCTCGGGTGGATCCATCGGCATCGGCTTCGCGACGCCGGCCGATACCGTGATGCCGATCATCGATCAGCTTCGCCAGTTCCACGAAGCGCGACGCGGCTGGCTCGGCGTGCGCGTCCAACCGGTCGACGACACCATCGCGGACAGCCTGTCGCTCGGGACCGCCCGGGGAGCCCTGGTGGCTGGAGTCGACGACAACGGTCCCGCCAAGCCCGCCGGTCTCGCGGCGGGTGACGTGATCGTGTCGTTCGACGGCAAGCCAGTCAAAACCTCGCGCGACCTGCCTCGCCTCGTGGCCGCAACCCCCGTCGGCAAGGCCGTGACGATCGGCATCGTCCGGGGCGGCACGCCGCAGGACGCCATCGTGACGCTGGGGCGCCTTGCCGATCCCGACAAAGCTTCGGCCGAACCCGCCAAGGCTGCGCCCGACCCCGGCGTGACCTCTCCTTCCGGTGCCGTTCTCGGCATGCAACTCGCGCCCTTGACGGACGATCTTCGCAAAACATTCGGCATCAAGGGGGACACCCAGGGTGTGGTCGTCACGGCTGTCGAGCCCGGGTCTGCGGCGGCCGGCAAGTCGGTCGTGCCCGGCGACGTTCTGGTGGAGATCAACCAGCAGAAGGTGTCCGGAACAGGCGACGTGACCGGCAGGATCAAGGGCCTGCATGATGCGGGACGCCATTCGGCCCTGATGCTGGTGGTCAATCCTCAAGGCGAAGAGCGCTTCGTGGCGATTGGCCTCGATTGACGCGACAAGCCTCGCTCAGGCGGGGCTAAATGCCTGCCAGGTTTGAAGGAATATTTACGATACGGGCTTAATCGTCGCTATTCGACCGACCGAATAGCGTGAGGAACATGGGCCTGCGAGACGATCCTAGCCCGGCCGACCCCAACCGGAACGGCGACCAAAGCCTTGCGATCCGGCTGATGGAACACCTGGTCGTGCCGACTTTCGTGCTCGACGCCGACCAGCGTGTCATCATCTGGAACAAGGCCTGCGAGCGCCTCACCGGGGTTCCGGCCAGCGAAGTGATCGGCACGACCGACCAATGGAAGGCGTTCTATGCGGCGCCGCGGCCCTGCCTGGCCGATCTCGTTGCGACCGGGCGTTACGCGGAAATCGAGAATTTCTACTGCGACCATGTCGACTACGGACTGACGGATTTCGGCGTCTCGCTCGAGGTGACGTTCGAGCTGCCGCGGCTTCGCCGCACGGTGTCGCTCGCGATCGATGTCGGCCCGATCTACGACGAAACGGGCCGGCTGCTGGCGGTGATCCAGACGTTCCGCGACATCACCGCCAAGAAGAAGGCGGAACACGAACTGCAGGCCCTGGCGGCTCGGGACGGGCTGACCAACCTGTTCAACCGGCGCAGTTTCGATGCGACGCTCGCCAGCGAACTGAAGCGCACCGCCAGGGAAGGCTCCCCCTTGTCGCTGCTGATGATCGACATCGACCACTTCAAATTGTTCAACGACCGGTTCGGCCATATCGGCGGCGATGCGTGCATCCGGCAGGTGGCCGATGTGATCCGGAGCGTACTGCGGCAAGGCGACAACGCGGCGCGTTACGGCGGCGAAGAATTTGCCGTGATCCTGCCCGGCACCGACCAGACAGGCGCGCGCATCGTGGCCGAGCGCCTGCGAGCGGCCGTGCAGGCCCTGGCGGTCGACCATCCGGACTCATCCCAGAATGTGTTGACCCTCAGCATCGGCGCCAGCACGGGTCACGATGGCAGTCTCGCGCCGGAAGACTTGATTGCGGCTTCGGACGAGGCGCTCTACGCCTCGAAGCGCAACGGGCGCAACCAGGTTTCTGTGGCGCAGGCGCAGTCCTCGGCGGTGATGTTGTTCTGAAGCTTTCGCCGCCTCATCCAACCGATCGAGTTGATGATGTCGCGACGACGCGGTAATGCCGCATTCGGGCCCCTGTTGCGGTGCTGCACTTCGGGGCTCGTCAGCCTCCTCGTGCTGGGCATGCTCGCGGGATGCAGTCCCTTGAGCGACCGCCTCAAGGCAACACCGGACTCATGCCGGCCCGGCACGTTTATCGGCAGCATGACGGGCAATTGCCCGCAGCCGGCTCGCTGACGCGAACGTCTCCGATCATCGAGCTTGGCCGCATCGACAGGCAGGCCAACTCCATAAAAAATGCCGGCGTCTTGCGCCGGCACTTCATCGTCAGGTCCTGAAACCCGGTGCTTAGAACACGGGAGCCGGAGCCGGAGCGGCGCCCAGCAGGCTGCCGGCGGCGTTGAACGGCGTCGAAATCAACGTCGTGGTGGCGGTCAGCGGAGCAGCGATGATCGTGAACGGCGACACGCTACCGCCCTTGACCTCGTCGAGCTTGTAGACCGGGCCGTTTGCCGACACCGGAACCGGCTGCGCCCAACCCTGGTTCACCGAATCGGTGACCGCGCCGGCATCGGCATAACGAGCGACGATCGGCAGCGGGCGGGACTGGGTGGTGAGCGGACCGAAGCCGAACGCCTGGCTCAAGCCACCGAGCGGGGCATTGATGAGGTTGCCGGCGAAGCCGATCGGTGCCGTCACCAGGCCGAACGGCGAGGTGATGCCCGGCTGAGCCGGAGGAGCGCCAACCGGCGCCGCAACCGTCAGGGTGCGGGTGCGCAGCGGGGCGCTAACGCGGGATGCATAGCCCTTGGTGGTCTTCTTCACCGGGACCGTCACGGTCTCAGCCGTCTGCGCCGAAGCGACGCCGACGGAACCCGCCACAACAACAGCGGCGACAGCCGCGAGGAAACCAAACTTTGTGCTCATAGGATCACGCTCCAGTCCAGAAGAACCCTGCCTCGGGTGCCGTCGACAATGCCGCCAGCAAACGATTATGGCGCTTGCGTGGAGGCGTAACGGCCTTACGTGGCCACTTGTTGCATCGCCGAAGCGAAAACTTCGCTGGACGATGGCCGCGTCCGGCTCGCTCGATCGTCAAGCGCGCCGGTTCCACGTACAATGCCCATATATCAAACCTGTGGCCAAGCTGAAGGTTGCTCCAGGAACATTTCGGCCCTGTGTCTTTCCCGTCATGGTAACGACGGCGTTGCGGCGCTGGAAAATACGCGCACAACACTTCGTTAACCTTCGGCGTCGCAGCATAGGACCGGGTGGGGTCGTGGTCAGACCACCACGGTCAGCCGGTGGCTCGCGCGCGTGATGCCCGTGTAGAGCCAGCGGCTTGCATGTTCCCGAAAGCTGGCACTTTCGTCGAACAACACCACGCTGTCCCATTGCGACCCCTGCGCCTTGTGGACCGTCAAAGCATAGCCGTAGTCGAATTCATCGGAGTCACGCCGCAGCGCATAAGGAATCTCCTCGTCGCTGTCCTCGAACATCGCCGGCAACACAGACACGCGCGTCGGCCGTCCGGCTTCCCCTTCGGGCACCAGGCTCATCCGCAGCTTGGTGCCCTTCATGGCGTGCAGCCGTTCGACCGTCCATGTGCCGCCGTTGAGCAGACCCTTCTTCTTGTCGTTGCGGAGGCAGACGAGCTTCTCGCCCGCTTCGGGCATCGGATGCGCGAAGCCCAGGAGCTCCCGCATGCGGCGGTTGTAGTTGCGGCGCGACCTGTTGGTGCCGACCAGCAGCTGGTCGGCTTTCAAGACCGCGGCGGCCCCGAGCTTCGCCCGCGGGATGACGCGGCTTTCGCCATAGTCGCCGATGCTCAGGCGGCCGCCGTCGCGCACCGCCATCGACAACCGGATGATGGGGTTGTCGGCCGCCTGCCGATGCACCTCGCGCAGCATGACGTCGGGCTCGGCCTCGGTAAAGAAGCCGCCGCCCCGCACGGGCGGGATCTGGGCCGGGTCGCCGAGCACCAGCACCTTGGTGCCGAACGACAGGAGATCGCGGCCGAGGTCCTCGTCGACCATCGAACATTCGTCGATGACGATGAGGTCCGCCTTCGAGGCCGCGCCCTCGCCGTTCAGCACGAAGGACGGCGTTTCGGTTTCGGTGTCGCGGGTGCGGTAGATGAGGCTGTGAATGGTGGTGGCTTCAGTGCAGCCCTTCGAGCGCAACACCAGCGCGGCCTTGCCCGTATAGGCCCCGAAGGCCACGGAACCGGGGCTGTCCTCCGCGACCGTGCGGGCCAGCGTGGTCTTGCCGGTGCCGGCGAAGCCGAACAAGCGGAACACCTGCGGGCCGTCGCTTCGCTTTGCCCAGGCCGAAACGGCCTTGAGCGCCGCATCCTGTTCGGGCGACCACTTCATCGGAAGAGAACAGCCGACGAGAGTTGATCGCTCACGCGAGACCGCGCTTCTCGAGCAGGGTGTCGACGCTCGGCATGCGGCCGCGAAACAGACGGTAGGCTTCGTCCGGTTCGCGCGTGTCGCCGGCCGACAGCACGTAGCGATACAGCCGGTCGGCCGTTTCCGGATCGTAGATGTCGCCAGCCTCCTCGAAGGCCCCGAAACCGTCGGCGTCCAGCACCTCCGACCAGAGATAGGAATAATAGCCGGCCGAATAGCCGTCGCCCGAGAAGACATGGGAAAAATGCGGCGTGCGGTGCCGCATCGCGATGGCGGGCGGCATGCCGATGCGCTCGAGCACGCGGCGCTCGAACGCCAGGGGATCGAAGTGCTCCGTCACCTCGTCGTCGCGCAGCAGGTGGAAATCGAGGTCGACGA
Source organism: Lichenihabitans sp. Uapishka_5 (assembly GCF_033947565.1). Taxonomy (NCBI): domain Bacteria; kingdom Pseudomonadati; phylum Pseudomonadota; class Alphaproteobacteria; order Hyphomicrobiales; family Lichenihabitantaceae; genus Lichenihabitans; species Lichenihabitans sp. Uapishka_5. The sequence goes on along the minus strand of NZ_JARPVX010000063.1, from coordinate 3,379 downwards.
TCGCGGAAGCGCAATATTCCACCGTCGAGAACCCCTGGTTGAAGTTCTGGGCCCGCTTCACCCGGGCGATCAGGTCTTCCGGCATCGGGGCGCCGGTTTCGGCATGGCGGGCAAAGCGTCCCAGCACCTCCTCGCGCATGAACCAGTGCTCGTAAAGTTGGCTGGGAAACTCGACGAAATCGCGCGGCACGCCCGTACCGGCGATAGACGGATAGGTCACGTCGGACAGCATGGTGTGCAGCGCGTGGCCGAATTCATGGAACAGCGTCCGGGCATCGTCGATGGACAACAGGGTCGGGGCGCCGTCGCCGCCCTGCGCGAAGTTCATCACATTGACCACGATCGGCCGCACGTCCTCGGCCCCCATATGGTCCTGGCTGCGAAAGGACGAGTTCCAGGCGCCGCTGCGCTTCGAGGGCCGCGCGAAATAATCGCCAAGGAACAGCGCCACGTGCCGCCCGGCACGGTCTGCCACCGCGAAGGCCCGCACGTCCGGATGGTAGAGCGCGAGGTCGTGACGCTCTGTAAAGGTGAGGCCGAACAAGCGCGACGCCGTGTCGAAGGCTGCCGCCATGATGTTGCCGAGCTCGAGATAGGGCTTCACCTCGGCCTCGTCGACGTCGTATCGGGCCTTGCGGACCTTTTCGGCGTAATGGCGCCAATCATGGGCCGCCAGGGTGAAGCTGCCGCCTTCCTGCTTGATGGCGCGCTGCAGGTCGGCCGCTTCCTCGGTGGCGCGCAACAACGCCCGTTCCCACACCCGGTCGAGCAGTTCCTGCACGGCTTCCGGCGTCTTGGCCATCAAGGGTTGCAGCTTGAAGTCCGCAAAGGTTTCGAAGCCCAGCAGGCGCGCCCGCTCGGCCCTGAGCCGCACCGTTTCGGCCACGATAGTGCGGTTGTCGGTGTCGCCGCCGTTCTCGCCGCGCGCCATCCAAGCCGCATAAACGGTTTCGCGCAGGTCGCGGCGGGTTGAATATTGCAGGAACGGCACCACGATCGAACGCGACAAGGTGACGACATGCCCGCCCGGAGCGCCCCGTTCGACCGCCGCCCGGGCGCAGGCATCCACCACGGCCGGCGGCAGGCCGGCGAGGTCGGCCGGCGCCGCGAGCGTCAGCCCAAAGCTCTTCTCGTCGGCCAGGACATTCTGGCTGAAGCGGGTGCCCAACACCGCAAGGCGCTCCACAAGGGTTCCGAGGCGCTGCTTGTCGGCTTCGGCCAGGGTGGCGCCATCGCGCACGAACCCCTGGTAGGTGAGGTCGAGCACGCGCGCCTGTTCCACGTCGAGGCTCAGGCTGCCGCGCTCGGCCCAGACGGCTTCCACCAGGCGGAACAGCGCCGCATTGGCCGACACGGCCTGATAGTGCCGGGCGAGGCGCGGCGCGATCTCGCGCTCCACCGCCTGCAGGGCGTCGTTGGTGTGGGATCCCGCAAGGTTCCAGAAGGTGCCGTTGACCCGGCGCAGCAGCGCGCCCATGCGCTCGAGCGGCACGATCACGGTGTCGAAGGACGGCGGGTTCGGGTCGGCCAGGATGGCGTCGATGTCGGCCTGATGCTCGGCCATGCCGCGCTCGAAGGCCGGCACGAAATGGTCCGGCTCGATGCGATCAAAGGCCGGCAGGCCGAAGGGCGCCGTCGAGGGCGCGAAGAAAGGGTTCTGGGCGTCGGACAAGGCGCGCTCCCGGCAGCGAATCGTTTGGAATGTCGGCCAATAGATGGGGGCCCGGACCGCGACACGCAAATGGCGTCGCCCGGGCCGACCCTCAGGGCAGCACGGCGGCCCCTTCGCGGTCGCCGGCCGCCTCGGCGTCGTGGCGAGGCGCCTCGTGCACCACGCCGCCGACCACGAGCCGCCGCACCGCCAAGTTGCCCTTCGGGGCGAACAGGTCGTCCGGCACCCGGCAGAGGCCGTCCTGCATGCGCAGGCCCAGGATCGCATAGGCGGCCGACAGCATCCGGGATGCCGAGCCCGAATACCAGCTCCAGCCGCCGCGGCCGCCATATTCGGGCCCGTCGTAGATGTCGGCGGGCTGCTGGTGCGGCGCGAGGCCGTAGATCGCCAGCGCCTCGCCCTCGGTCTTGCCGAGCGGCGAGATCTTGAACCAGCATTCGACCGCGCGGCCGGCGAAGTGGCGCGCCGCCTCGGCATCGCCGTCCTGCCTGGCCTGATCGGCCAGTCGCATGAAGGCGTCGACCGTCCAGGTAGCCCCATGGGTGTATTGGCCGCCGTTCTCGCGCACGCCCGGCGGATATTCGGCGATGCGACCCGGGTAGGGATTCGAGTTCTCGTCGAAAGGCGGCGACACCAGCAGGATGCGATCCTGCCGCTCGAGATGCCTGAGGCCGCCCTCGAGGGCCGCCACGCCGCGCCCGTCATCGGCGGCACCCGACAATGCCGGCCAGGCGGCCGTCATCACGCTCGGCCGGTCGAGTGGCTCGCCATCGTCGTCGAACATGAAGACGTAGTGTTCGCCACGCCACACACCGTTGATGGCGGCCTTCAGGGCGACTGCCGCGGCGGCATAGCGGCCGGCCTCCGCCGCATGGGCATCGCCCATCAGCGGCCCGAAGCGCGTCAGCACATCATACAAGAAGCAGCCGAGCCAGGTGCTCTCGCCGCGACCCTGCCGGCCGGCCGCATCCATGCCGTCGTTCCAATCGCCCGAGCCGACGAGCGGCAGGCCATGGCGGCCCATGCGGGCAAGCGTGTAGCCGATGGCCCGCTGGCAATGGCCGAGCAGCGTGTCGGTTTCGCGCGAAGGGCTCGGGTTCACCACCGTGTCGATGGCACCCGGCGGCACAGGAGGCGCTTCGAGGTAGGGCAGCCGCTCGTCCAGCACCGAGCGGTCGCCCGTCGCCTCGAGGTAGCGCGCCACCACATAGGGCAGCCACAGATGCGGGTCCGACGCCGTGGTGCGCTGGCCAAGGCCGGTGCGCCCGTCCGGCGCCACATGCCACCATTTCAGCACGTCGCCCTCGCGGAACTGCTGGCCGGCATGCAGCACGATCTGGCGGCGCGCCAGCCGCGAATCGAGGAACAGGAAGGGCAGCACGTCCTGCAACTGGTCGCGGAACCCATAGGCCCCCCCGCGCTGGTTCGGCCCGGTGCGCCCCCATAGCCGCGCCGCCAGCGCCTGATAGGGCAACCAAACGTTGACCAGCCGATCGAAGCCGGGGTCGCTGGTTTCGACCCGGATGCCGCTGAAGCGTTCCGCCCACCAGGCGCGGCTCGCCGCATAGGCGGCCCGCGCCGCCACGGGGTCGCGGAGGTTTGCCTGCGCCAGCGCCTCGCCCTGGCTCGCCGCCTGCCCCAGCACGACCGCCACCCAAGTGGCGGGAGTGGGGGGGCCGGCGGCGATCCACGGCGAGGCGCAGGCGC
>NZ_JARPVX010000062.1:0-23033 GCF_033947565.1 Lichenihabitans sp. Uapishka_5 | reverse complement strand
CTGGAAGTTGAGCACCCGGGCGAACCAGTCGAAGATCGCCGGGGTGTCACGGCGAGTGATGCCCGCGGCGAGGCCGGAGGCGGCGAAGAAGCGCTGCAGCTCGGGCAGCAGTGCGCCTGGAGAGGTGACGCGGCACACGTCAACAAGGCGTCCAGCGACGAGGTCGAGGTTTTCGGTTCGCACGATGCTAATTTCGGGGTTCGCCTGCGGCCCCAGGGCCGATCGGCCAGCCTAATAGCGCAAGCGGCAAATACCCCGTCAAACCCGCTCTTTGGCCCGTTTGGCATCCATTTGTCGTTTTCAGCCCGCTCGAGTGCGGCCGCATCGGTCGAAAAACGCCCTGACTTGGTCGGTGTGGAGCGGAAAGGCCGTCGCGACTGGCTCGTGAACGAGCACCACCTCGGACACCTCTGTGTCGTGGCTGAACGGCCCCGCTTCGGCGATGGGCGGGTATTCGCAGAAGATCAGGTTCTGCTGCCGGTCGGGCGTAGTCACGACAGAGACGATACGCAGCGAAGCCGGGTCGATGCTGACACCGGTCTCCTCATGCACCTCGGCCGCCCCGGCCTCCTGCCACGTTTGCCCGAGCATCTGGTAACCGCCCGGGAGGGCCAATTCGCCTTGTCCCAAGCCTGGCAGCGCGCGCCGGACCATCAGCAAGCCGCCAGCGATCGGTACGAGGACCACCACGACCGTCGGGGTGTTGGCGTAAGCTGTCATTCAGCAGGCCTCCGGGCTTGAAGGGCGCGATTTCCGAGCCGTACCGCCCCACAATCCACAATCGGGCTCTGGCCTACTCGGGGTCGCGGCGTCCGATCGCGCGCACCGTACCGAGTGCGCCCCGACCGCGCACGTAGCCCCGCGACACGGAGCTGGAAAAGTCGGCGGCAAGCTGGGCGATGTCATGCAGCAAGGCTCGGATGGCTTCCCGCAGGTCGCCATCGAACTCAGCGATGACGGCGTCGACCTCGGCCTCGGTCGGTTGGTCCACATCGTCCATGCTCGCGCGCTCACTTAGAACATAGAGAGAACATAGCATATCAGGGATCGCGAGAAAGGTAGCTGGGCCCTTATTCCGGCGCCGATGCCCTGTCAGCTCGATGCGCACCTCCGATGGCATCAGCGATCTTGCCGCCGATCAGCTCGGCCGCCTGCCGTAACGGGTCGGCGTCGAGGTGGGCATAGCGTGCGGTCGTCTGCGGCTGGTTGTGCCCGAGCAGCTTGCCGACGATGGGCAGCCCCAAACTGGCACCAGCTCCGATGGAGGCGAAGGTGTGCCGCAAATCGTGAAGGCGCACGCCAGCCAACCCCGCATGCGCGCTCACCGCCTCCCAAGGCTTCTTGAGGTCGGCGCGCGGCTGATCAAGCGACTTGCCGGGCACGACGAACGGGCCCTGCTGCGGTAGGCCTGCCAGGATGCCGCGGGCTGTGCTGTTGAGGACGATGGTCTTGCGGCCCGTTTTCGAGTCGGGCAGCAGCAGCAACCCGCGCTCGAGGTCGACGTACTCCCAGCGTAGCTCCAGGATTTCGCGCAACCGCGCGCCCGTGAACATCAACAGGCGGATGGCGGCTGCAACCGGTTCCGACAGGAAGGTGACGCAGTTTTCAGCCTTCGGCAGGTGCTTTGACGCCGGCTTCTTGGGATCGAGCTGCCAGGGCAGACCCTGCGTTTCTCCGAGCTGCAGGGCCGTGCCGAGGCGCTCGAGCTCGTCCCGGCTCAGGTAGCGCTCGCGCCGGTCCTCGCGAAACTTCTCGATGCGCCGTGCCGGGTTGTAGTGCTCGGGCACAAGATCGCGCTTCTCCGCGAAGGAGTACAGGCTGCCGATCACGGCGAGGAGGCGGTTCGCCTGGTAGGGGCGGTCATTGAGGCTCGCGTGAAGACGACTGAGGTCGCCCCGCGTGACGTCGGTCAGCTTGCGCTTTCCCAGCGTCGGCAGCGCGTAAAGCCGAAGCAGCGACTCATAGTCGGCATGCGTGCCCGCCTTGCGCTTCAGCTGTACGTGCTCGGCCAAGAACAGCTCGGCGGCCGCGCCGAAGGTCTGCTCGGCTCGATCGCGGGTCAGCTCGGCTGCTGGGTCCTGGCCGAGGCTGACGGCGCCGAGCACCGCTTTGGCTTGTTCACGGGCCTGGTCGACGGTAAGTGGGCCGAAGCGCCCGATGGTGAAGAAGCGCTTCGGCCCACTGGGCCCCGCGTCACGCGTTCGGTACCGCAGCATGAAACTTTTGGTCCCGGTCGGTTCGATGCGAAGGCCGAAACCACGCAGTTCGCTATCCCACACGAAGCTCGGCTTCGGCCCGGCCTGCGCCTGATCCACGATTCGCTTCGTCAGCCTCACAGCGACCCCGCCCATCTGCCATCCCTTTCCAGTGACCATTCCGTGACCAGAGTAGCGGGAAGGTAGCAGATCAAGCCGGGCGTGTCAGGATGTCTAAATTACTGTTATTAAACACTGAAAGTGACTTACTTCGACGTTCCGGGACATGCCGGGAAATGAAGAAAAACGAACTCTTAATCAGCGGGTCCAAGGTTCGAGCCCTTGTGCGCCCACCATCGCAACTTGAGGCCGGCATGGTCTGGTCTTCTGCTGAGACACAGGCAGTCTAAATTCCCTAAGTCATTTCATCGTTCCCCGACGACAGCTTGGTGAGCCGGATTTGCTGACGAGGGCAGGTCCGCGCCCCTTCGCATCCGAGCGAAACACCGGACAGGCCGCATCAGCCGCCGAACGGTCGGGGGCTGATGCGGAGTCTCGATGGCGCTGTCTCAGACCGGTTTTTGTCTGGCGACGTCATTGACGCCATCGAGGTCGGGCGCCTGGCCGTAGCTCATCTGCTTCATCTGCTGGATGACGCGCGCCATCTCCTCGTCTGACAGGATCGGCGGTTCGCCGAGGGTTAGGGCCTGCACGTAAAGCCGCGAGATGGTTTCGACCTCGATGCCGAGCGCCAGCGCGGATGCGAGCGTCTTGCCGAGCGAGATCTGGCCGTGCTGCCCGAGCAGGCACGCGAGCCGGTCCTGGAGGGCCTCGATGGCATTGTCCGACAGGGCCTGGGTGCCGAAGGTCGCGTATTTGGCGCAGCGGATCGTGGTGCCGCCGGCGACGCCCGTCATGTAGTGGAAGCTCGGGATCGTCTTGTGGTGCACCGCGAGTGTCGTGGCATAGACCGAATGGCAATGCAGCACCACGTCGATGTCGGGCCGGCTGGCCAGGATGTCGCGATGGAAGCGCCATTCGGAGGACGGGCGCCGCTGCCCCGCATAGCTGCCGTCGAAGCTCATCTGCACGAGGTCGGCGGGTTGCATCTGGTCGTAGGGCAGTGACGTCGGGGTGATCAGGAATCCGGCCGGGTTGCGGATCGATATGTTGCCGGCCGTTCCCTGGTTGATGCCGCTCGCATTCATGCGGCGGCCGGTGTCCACCATCTCGCGCCGCGTGGCGTCGTCGTCATAGGCTTTCTCGGATCGGGTCATGGGGTTTTCCTCGCATGGGCCTGGTCGCGCCAGGTCTTGGCATAGGCCATCAGGCCGGGGTGGTCGAAGCGCGTCGGCGTTTCGAGCGCCAGGGGGACCGGGCCGCCACGCTGCTCGTGCGTGGCCAGCAGGGCCGCGCCCGCCACGGTGCCGAACTGGTCGTGGTTGACCAGGACGCGGCGGTCCGGTCGCAACGCCGCGATCAGGGCGCCATAAAGCGGATCGCGCACGAAGGAGCCGTCGAGCACCACCGTCGTGGTCCCGACAGTGTCGAGGCAGCAATCGGTGAGCAGCGCCGTATAAAGCACCGCGAGGGTGAAGCGGGCCGCGGCGTCGCCCGCGAGTTCGCCCGCCACCACGCCGTGGCGCGCCGTGCCCGGAAACAAGCAATCGTCGCCCGAGAAGCTCGGCAGCGCCATCGTGCCGGTGTCGATCAAGCGATGCATGAGCGCCGGCGAGGCCGGACCCGCGGCGTCGCCCGCGACCGCGCTGAATTCGCGGCCGCCCATCACCAGCATGCCCGGCAGCGGATGGCCGAACACATCCGCATTGCAGCAAAGCCCCGGCTGTTCGTGCTCGAAGTCGGGCCCGGGCTGGTCGCTGATGGGCACGATCCAGGTGCCGGTCGACACCACCGTCATGTCAGACAGCCCGGCAGCCTGATAGCGATACAGGTTGGCGGACGAATCATGGATGCCGTTCAGCACCCGGGTGGTGGCCGGCAGGCCGGTGGAGCGCACGAACGCGGGCTTCAGCGATCCGAGCGTGGCCCAGGCCGGGCGCAGGGGCGCCATCAGGCGATCCCAGCCGCGCGCGGCCACGAGCGCGGCCGGCCGGGCCTCAGCCGAACACCACAGGTGGGACTGGGCCGCAAGGCTGGTGACCTCGCTCGCCAACACGCCCGACAGGCGCCACGCCCAATATTGCGGGTGGGCCAGGAACGCCCGGGCGCCCGCGAAGACCTCGGGCCAGTCGCGTTCGAGCCAGAGCATCTGCCGCGCCAGATGGGCGGTGCCGATCATGATGGCGCTGCCGCGCTCGCGGAACGCGCCGGCGATCCGACGGTATTCGGCGTCAACCGCCGGCGGCGGGGCCTGCTCGTAATCGATCATCGGCATCAGCGGGCCGTCGTCGCCGACCAGCACGCCGCCCGACCCGTGTCCGGTCGTCACGATGGCATCGATGGGGTGCCGATGCGCCAGCGCCGCGAGGTTGTCGATCAGCCAGGCTTCCAGCCGTCCAAGGTCATGGTGGCGGTAGGGTGGCCCCGGCTGCACGGGGTTTGCCGCCGAGACCGTCTCCAGGATGAAGCCGTCGGGCGCCACCGCCATCAGCTTGACGTTGGTTTTGCCGACGTCGAAGACAGCGATGGTGTTCATTCGAGGTTGGTGTGGTTCTGGCGCATCGTCTCGGACGAGACGTCGAGTGCGGCCTTCAGCTTCAGCACCATCACCTCGAAGAGTACGAAGAGCGCGCCCTCGAACACCGAGCCCATCGGCAGCAGCGAAGCGTCCGGCCCCTGGTCGTCCGCCATGGTCTGCGCGGGGAGAACCAGCACGGAATTGGCCATGCGGGGCACGCGGCCGTCCGGCTGGGCCGTGATGACCAGCACCGTCGCCCCGGCCGCCTTGGCCACGCCGACGAGCGCCATGGCGGTCGAAATCTCGCCCGGCCCGCAAACCACGAGGAACAGGTCGCCGCCCCCGATCGCCGGCGTCGTCATGTCGCCCACCACCGACACGTCCTGGCCGAGGTGGAACAATCGCATCGCGAAGCCGCGGATCTGCAAGCCCTCGCGGCCACCGCCGAACACCACGACGCGCCTGGCCGAGGCGATGGCCGCCACGGCGTCATCCACGGCCGGGTCGTCGAGCTTGTCGAGGACGTGGCCCAGCTCGTCGAGCGCCTGGCGGTAAAGGGTCAGCATGGGCTTCCTTGGGTCATGCGGGGTGGTGGTGTCTGGCCGCACGGGCCGGTTCGACGACCGCAGCCGCTCATCGGGGCCGCCCGAACGCGCCGAGATAAGGGCGGATCGTCTGCACCGTCATCACGGCGATCAACACCAGGCCCCAGATGGCGGCCGTCAGGTAGGGGCTGACGCCGAACTGGTTGAAGCCCGAGGAGATGACTTGAAGGATCGCCAGGGCGATCATCAGGCCCGACACCTTGCCGAAGCCACCGAACGGGTCGACGCCGCCGAGCACCGCCGCCAGGATGGTGACGAGCAGGTAGGATTGCGCGTAATCGGCACTCGCCGAGTTGAAGATCGCCAGCGACACCAGCGCGGCCACGAAGCACATCAGGCTCGACAGCGTGTAGACGCCGACCAGCACCCGGCGCGTGTCGATGGCCGAATAGCGGGTCGCCTCGATGTTCGAGCCGATCATGGCGCAGCTGATGCCGAAGGGCGTCCGCCGCAGCACGAGGCCCATCAGGAGTCCGCACGCGATCAGCACCAGGAAGCCGACCGGCACGCCGCCGAGCGCCGCGTTGCCGACGCGGGCGAAGGCTTCGGGCAGCCCCGATTGCGCCTGGCCACGCGTCAGGAAGATGCTGATGCCGTCGATGAGCGACTTGGTGCCGAGCGTCACCAGGATCGGGTGGACGCCCGTATAGGCCACGAGCGCGCCCGTCAGCAGGCCGATGACGAGGCAGAGCGCGATGCCGGCCAGCATGGCCAGGAGGATGACGCCCACCACGGTGAGCCCGCCGGGATCGGCCGGCAGCAGCGTGCGCATCACGAACACCATGAGGAGCGCGCATTGGTTGGTGGTGGCGATGATCGCGAGATTGAGCCCGCCCGTGATCAGCGGCATCAGCATGGCGAGCGACAACAGCCCGAGCAGTGGCAGTTGCTGCATGAAGCTTTGCAGCGTGCCGGTGCTGGCGAAGCCTGGCACCGCGACCGAGAAGCCCGCGACCAGCAGGAGCAGCAGACCCAGGAGGCCGGGAGAGCCGCCCGGTACGCCGGTCTGCAGGCGTACCATCAGCCCGGTCAGGCTCGCATCCGTGGTGGGGGTGCCGATGTCAGCCACGGGCAGGCTCCTGGCGAGGGGCGCCGCCGATCGGCGTTCCGAGCGGCTCGTCGAGATTGCGATGGCGGCGGCGCTTGCGGGCGCTCAACACCGTGATGGCGGTCGAGACCAGGATGGTGAGGCCGATGACGATCTGGAAGAAGTAGGACGACACGCCGAGCAGGTTCAGCCCGTTCTGCAGCATGGCCAGCAACACGATGCCGAGCAGGACGCCCGGCACGCTGCCGATGCCGCCCGACAGGCTCGCCCCGCCCAGCACGGCCGCGGACAACACCGAAAGCTCGGTATTGTACAGGGCGTTGGGCACGCTTTCGCCGACCCGGTGGGCCTGCAGCAGGCCGCCGACGGCCGCCATGAAGCCGAGGAACCCATAGGCGACGAACTGCAGCAGGCCGATGTTGGCGCCGATGCGCCGCGCGGCCTCCGGGTTGCCGCCCATGGCGTAGAGCTGCCGCCCGATCGGGGTCCGGGTCATGAACAGCCAGGTGCCGAGCGCCGCCACACCCATCATGACGATCGGCAGCGTGATGCGGGTGAGGTCGCCGTTCGGGCTTTCGGTCTGCCAGAACACGACGCGCCCGGTCCACCAGTCGGGCAGATCGTAGAGCGACTTGCCGCCGGAAAAATACATCAACAGCGAGAAGGTGACGCTCATCGTGGCGATCGTGGCGATGATGGAGGTGATGCGGACGAAATGGATCAGCGCCGCATTCACGCAGCCGAGGGCGGTGCCGATCACAAGGCCCGCCCCGATCGCCAGCGGACCCGGCAGGCCGGCCCGGGTCGCGAGCAGAACGGCCACATATTGCGCCACCGAGGCGGTGGCCGCGAACGAGATGTCGATGCCGCCCGACACCAGCACGACGAACAAGCCCATCGCCATGATGGCCTGCACCGCATAGGTTTCGAGCAGGTCGACGATGTTGCCGAGCGTCAGGAAGCCCGGCGCCGCAGCCCCGAGGATGGCGCCCACCCCGAGGATCACGGCGAGCAGCCAGACTTCGGGCCGGCGCTGCAGGCGGCGGAGCATTCCTTCACGCATAGATGCGCGCCTCCAACTGGTGTTCGCTGAGCGCCCCGGGCACGACCTCCTCGAGGATGCGGCCGCCGCGCATGTGCAGGACGCGGTCGCAGGTGGCGAACACCTCGCTCACCTCGTCCGAGATCACGATGATGCCGACGCCTGCCTGGGCGAGTTCGGCCACCACGTCGTAGATGCCCTTCTTGTTCTTGATGTCGACGCCGACCGTCGGGCTGTCGAGGATCAGCACCTTGGGCCGTGCCGCGAGCCACTTAGCCAGCACCACGCGCTGCTGGTTGCCGCCCGACAAGGTGCCCACCGGCTTGTCGAGCCCGCCGATCTTGATGGCGAGGCGCTTGACCCATTCGGCCGCGAGCGCCTTGCGGCGGGCCCCCGGGATGAGCCCGAGCCGACCGCGCAGATGTCCGAGTTCGGCCAGGATGATGTTGTCGGCGATCGATTGCTTCAGGATGACGCCGAGGCCGAGCCGGTCTTCCGACACATAGGCGATGCCGGCATCGACGGCGTCGCGGTTTGAGCGGAGCTGGAGGGGCTTGCCTTCGAGCGCGATGGTGCCCCGCTCGGGCCGCGCCATGCCGAACAGCGACAAGGCGAGTTCCGTGCGCCCGGCGCCGAGAAGGCCGGTGAGGCCCAGCACTTCGCCGCGCCGCAATGTGAAGCTCACGTCGGCATATTCGCCATCGCGGCCGAGATGCTCGACTTCGAGGAGCGGCGCCGCCGCCGACATGTCGCGCGCCACCACCCCGTGCTCGATGTCGAGGCCGGTCATCAGGTGGGCGATGCGGCGCTGGTCGACCTCCGCCACCGGCCAGGTGCCCACAACCCGGCCGTCGCGCATCACCGTGACCCGCTCGGCGATCTCCACCACCTCGTCGAGGCGGTGCGACACGAACACGACCGCGATGCCGTCTGCCTTCAGGCGCGCCACGATGGCCAGCAGGCGGTTGACCTCGGCCCGTGTGAGGGACGCGGTGGGCTCGTCCATGAAGATCAGCTTGGCTTCCGCCGCGAGGCCGCGACAGATGGCAACGATCTGGCGTTCGGACACCGACAGGTCGGCGACGGTCGCATCGGGGTCGAGAGCGAAATCGAGCCGCCGCAACGTCGCCTCGGCGAGGGCCCGCATGCGGGCGTGGGACACCGGCCGCCGGGGATGCTCGAGGTGGCCCTCCACCGCGATGTTCTCGGCCACCGTCAGGTTGGGAAACAACGACAGGTCCTGGAAGATGACCTGGATGCCGAGCGCCCGGGCCCGGCCCGGCGTGAGGGGCAGCACGGGCTGCCCGTCTATGGCGATCGTCCCAGTGGTGGGCGGGTGGACGCCCGCGACGGTCTTGATCAGGGTCGACTTGCCGCAGCCGTTCTCGCCCACGAGGCAATGCACCTCGCCGGGGCGCACGTCCCAGTCGATGCCCTGAAGGGCCAGCACGCCGCCGAAGCGCTTGGTGATGCCGGCAAGGCGGAGGAACGGCACGGGGTCCGTCATGACAAGGCATCCAATGCCAAAGGAGGTCACTGTGTCCCGCGGGACGGGAACGGCGACCCGGCGGGGCCGGGTCGCGCAAGGCCGGCGTCGCCTCCCGCCGAGGTGCGGGCGACGACGCGGCGACGGGATTACAGGCCCAGGTCGGCCAGCCGCTTGATGTTGGCCTTGTCGAGCGACTCGAGCTTTTGCACCTGGATCAGCCGCTTGTCGGGGAAGACCTTGACGGGCCCGACCTCTACCATCTCCATGCCGTCCGTCGGCACCTTGCCGGCCGCCAGCAGGCTCGCGAGCTGCACGAAGACCTGGCCGGCCACGAGCGGGTTCCAGATGTAGCCGCCCCGGATGGTGCCGTTCATCACATATTTCTGGCCCTGGCCGGGCGAGAAGCCGCCGACGAGCGCGATCGACTTGGCCTTGCCGCGATCGTCCAGCACCTTGGCGGCCCCGATCGGCCCCTGCGACCCGAAGGTCAGGATGCCCTTGAGGTCGGGATGGGCGCGCAACTGGTCCTGCGTGGTCTTGATCGACTCGTCGAGGCTTTCGGCGACGCCGAAGCGGTCGCCCAGCATCTCGAGCTTGGGGTATTTCTGCTTGCCGTAGGCGATGGCGGCATCGGCCCAGGCGTTGTGCAGCGGCACCGTGAGGGAGCCGACGTAGACGATGTACTTGCCTTCGCCACCCATCTCCCTGGCCAGCAGGTCCATGTGCTGCTGCCCGTAGGCCTCGATCGTGGTCATCTCGAAGTCCCAGTCGTTGCTTTTCTGGTCGGGACCTTCGTGGGTGATGACCTTGATGCCGGCCGCCTTGGCGCGACCGAGCACCGGCTCGAGCGCGGCGGAATCGTTCGGCACGACGCCGATCACGTCGACCTTGCGGGCAATCAGATCCTCGATGGCGCGCACCTGCTGGGCGGCGTCGGCCTGGGTGGGGCCGACCATCCAGGCGTTTACCTTGTCGACCGGCGCTTCCTTCTTGATGCCCATCTCCATGGCGTTGAACCACGGGATGCCGCCGATCTTCACCACGATGCCGACCTGCGGCTCCTTGGCCTGGGCGAAGGCGGGCGGCACGCCGAGCGTTCCCGCCGCGAAGCCGGCGCCCACCGTTCCCAGAAGCTTACGTCGTGTCAGTGTCATGGTGGTCCTCCCGTTGTTTGTTTCTTGTTCAGGCGGCTGCCGTTCTCGGCCCGCTTCGTCGCCGCGGCGTGGAGCCACGGATCTCCACCGCGCAGGTCATGCGCAAAAGGCTCGGTGCGCCTTTCTGGCCCTCGATGCGGCGCATCAGCTGCCTCCACGCCGCTTCCGCCATGTCCTCCATCGGCTGGCGCACCGCCGTGATCGGAGGCGTCACCAGGCGCATCCATTCGGCTTCGTCGAAGCTGGCGAACCCCATGTCGCGCGGCAGCGCCACGCCGAGGTCTGCCAAGAGCTGGTAGGCCACAAGCGTCGTGACGTGATCGAGGGTGAACAGCGCTTCAGGCGGCGGGCCATCCAGCAACCGCGCGCGCAGGTGCTGCCGGATGATCGCCGGATCGAGCCCGGATTCGATCAGCTGGATCGCCATCGGCCCCGCGGCGGCCTTTGCGCCCTCCCAGCGCTCGCGCACGTTGCTGATGCGCAGCGTGCTGCCCGCCACCAGGCAGGAGCGGTGCCCCTGGGCCGCCAAGTGGGCCGCGACCGCCCCCGCGGCGGCGGCATTGTCGACGGCAACCAGATCGAAGCGCGGATCGTCGGGGATGCGGTCCGCCACGACGACCGGTGGATAGGCGCCCGGCGGCAGCCGCGCCGCGACAGCGCCGTCGCAAGGGATGACGATGAGACCCGCCGGACGCCAGGAGCGGATCGACCTCAGGCGGTCGGCCTCCTGGTCGGCGGCATTGTCGCAGCTGACCACGAGCAGGTCGAAGCCGTCCTGACGGGCGGCCCGCTCGAGCGTCGACACGAAGGCGCTGAACACCGGATTGGTGAGATCCGGCACCACGACGCCAGCCAGCGAGTGCTTGCCCGAGCGTAGCCGCGACGCGGCGCCGTCGGCCACGTAGCCCAGCTCCTCCACGGCCCGACGCACGCGATCCGCAAAGACCGGCGACACCGAGGCCTTGTTGTTGAGGACGTTCGACACGGTCGCCGGCGAAACACCCGCGCGATCGGCGACCAGTTTGATGGAAACAGGCGGCGTGTCAGGCAAGGCAGACCCCGTTCGGGTAGTCCGAACCGCTCATAAATCGATTTATAGGACGCTAGACTTCTCCCAGTTCTGTGTCAATCATGGGTCAGGCAGGTATTGCGGCCGAACGTTGCTTTGGCAATGCAACATTGTTGTTCGCAAGTGCAGCATGGATGGAAGGAAACGACGATGAACAAGCTGGGCGTACACGCCTTCGTGTGGACAGCGGGCTGGAGCCACGACGATTGCGCGCATGCGATCGCCAAGACGGCCGAGGTCGGCTTCGACCTGATCGAGGCCTCGACGCTCGACCTCGACGCGATGGATGTCCCGTTCACGCAGAAGCAGCTCGAGAAGGCCGGGATCGGCGTCACCTTCTCGTTCGGGCTCGACGCCGAAACCGATATTTCGTCGAACGACCGCGATAACGAGATGCGGGGCGAGGCGCGGCTGATGAAGGCGCTCGCCCTCGCACGCGACCTCGGGGCGACGCATATCTGCGGCATCCTCGAATCGGCCTTCCAGAAATATACGGTGCCGACCACGGCCGAGGGCGTGAAGCGGGCGGTCGCCGTGCTGCAGCGCGTCGGCGAAGCGGCGGCGCGCAGCAACGTGATCGTCGGGCTCGAGGTGGTGAACCGCTACGAGTCCAATGTGCTCAACACGGCGAGCCAGGCCGTCGACATGTGCCAGCGCATCGGCTCCACGCATGTGAAGGCCCACCTCGACGTCTACCACATGAACATCGAGGAATCGGATATCGGGCAGGCCATCATCGAGACCGGCGACCACCTCGGATATTTCCACACCGGCGATTCGCATCGCGGCTATCTGGGCTCAGGCTCGATCGATCTCGCGGGCGTCTTCCGGGCGCTGGTGAAAGCCAATTACCAGGGGCCGATCACCTTCGAGTCCTTTTCGTCCCGCGTGGTCGGTCAGCCGCTGGAAGGCATCCTGGGTATCTGGCGCAACCTGTGGGAGGACAGCCACGATCTTGCGAGCCATGCCCTAATGTACACCCGGGCCCAGCTGAAAGCCGCCCACGAGGCCCAGAAACAGGCGGAGCGCAGCCGGCTGCCGTGATGCCGCTGGCCTCGCGGGCAGGGCGCCTCATCTTCACGGTGCCCCTTCGCGGAGGCCGGCGGCTTCTCGCTGGCGGCCTCGTCGCCCCGTAAAGCCGGCGGTCGATCCCCGACCCCGGAACCAGACAACCGGAGACACCGATGTTTGCCGAAAAACTGAGGCTTGACGGCCGCGTGGCCGTGGTGACGGGCGGCGGCCAGGGGATCGGTCTGTCCTGCGCCGAGGCGCTGGCCGAAAACGGCGCCACGGTGGTGATCGCCGATATTGACCCCGGCGTGGCCGAGACCGGCCGGGACGCGCTCAAGGCCAAAGGCTACGCGGTCGGTGTGCAGCCGGTGGATGTCGCGAAATCCGGCGAAGTCGATCGGTTGGCCGAGGCCGTGCTGCGCCAGCACGGCCGGGTCGATGTTCTGGTCGCCAATGCCGGCATCGCCCGGTCCGGCACCGCGGCCGAGGAGGTCACCGACGAACACTGGCTCGCGGTGAACGACATCAACTATCACGGCGTGTTCTGGTCGAACCGCGCCTTTGCGCGCCCGATGCTGAAGGCCGGTCGGGGCTCGATCGTCAACATCGGCTCCATGTCGGGCATCATCAGCAACCGCCCCCAGAAGCAGGCCTATTACAACGCTTCCAAGGCCGCCGTGCATCAGTTGACGCGATCGCTGGCCGCCGAGTGGGCCGACCGTGGCGTGCGCGTCAATGCGGTGGCGCCCACCTATATCGAGACGCCGCTCACAAAATTCGGCATGCAGGACAAGACGATGTTCGAAGCCTGGATCCGCGATACGCCGATGGGCCGCCTCGGCCAGCCCGAGGAGATCGCCTCGGTGGTGCATTTCCTCGCCTCGGATGCCGCGAGCCTGATGACGGGCTCGATCGTCGTGGTCGACGGCGGCTTCACCTGCTGGTGAGCGCCACCGCCTTGCCGGCCACCGGCCATCGGACACGTGGGCTGTTTCACCGTGACTGAAGCCCAGGCCGTCATCCTGTCCCGCATGGCCGCTGGCGCCACGCTGACGCAATCATGCCTCGGCGATCGGTTGTGGTCGCTGCGCGACGATCCCTGGACGGTGTTCGACGACCTGTCTCCGCGCCAGTTGCTTGCCGCAGGCCTGATCGCACTGCAGCGCCCGGGTAGCCTCGAGGCCGATCGGGCCGATGCCTACGGGCTCACGCCGCTGGGACACGCCGCCCTGCAGAACTGGCGCGCGCGATCCGTCTGACCGCCGATCCGCTCGCGGCCTCCGGGGCGTCTTCAGCGCGCCGCGATATTGCAGTCGATGCACACGATGGAAGTATCGCCCAGCGATCGGCCCTGCCGGGTCTCGCGAAACCCCGGCGACAAGGCTTCGACCCTGAAGACGATGTTGTCCTGGTCCAATTCGTCGATCTCGGACGCGAGGGCGGTGCCGGCGCGACCGCATCGCGGGCACCGCAGGGGCAGCGAATAGGTGATGCGCCTGGGGGCGTTTTCAACCGGCTGCGCCCCGTCCTCCGGACCGCCGCACTGCGATCGCCCGATTCCGAAACGAGACAGCCAGGCACGCCGAAGATCCGCGTGACGAAAGGAATGCGGGCATTCTCGCGCTTGACGGAGGCGCTGAAGACCAACAGCCCGGCCGCATGCTTCTGCCTGTTGAATTTCCTCGTTCGACGCAATGCCATCGAGCATGGATGCGAGCCTTGTAAAACGTCTTCGAAGTAAAAGGTCGAGTATAGAGCTTTAAACCACGCCTCTGTAGCAAAATCGGATTAGCGAAACGCTAAGACCGCCGGAATAATCCGCCTCGTTCCGCCTGATCGTCACCCGACCCCGGTGGGCCCGTCGAGCACACGCCGGACGCGGCGGATCAGGTCAAGCTGGCGATAAGGCTTGTGCAGCACCTCGAACTCGGAGCCGCCCGCATCGGTTCGCTCGAGGGAGGCTTCGGCATAGCCGGTGGTCAACAGCACCCGCAGCCGCGGGCGCTGTTCGCGAGCCGCCCGCGCCAGCATCACGCCGTTCATGCTGCCCGGCATGATGAGGTCGGAAAACAGCAGGTCGATCGCACCGCCCTCGGCCATGATGGTCAGCGCCTCGGCGGGGCTGTGGGCGATCTCGACGTGGTAGCCGTAGTCTTCCAGGATGTCGCACGCCACCTGGGCCACCTCCGGCCGGTCGTCGACCACCAGGATGCTTTCGGTGCCGCCGCGGTCCGAGGCGCGCGGGCTCGGCGGCCGG
Organism: Lichenihabitans sp. Uapishka_5; assembly: GCF_033947565.1. Classification (NCBI taxonomy): domain Bacteria; kingdom Pseudomonadati; phylum Pseudomonadota; class Alphaproteobacteria; order Hyphomicrobiales; family Lichenihabitantaceae; genus Lichenihabitans; species Lichenihabitans sp. Uapishka_5. The sequence continues at coordinate 8,525 of NZ_JARPVX010000062.1, read as the reverse complement.
TCAGTTTGCGCCACCTCCAGCTCCGTTGCCGGAAACAACATGCGGACCGAGGTGCCGTGTCCGACCTCCGAATGGATCGCGACGGAGCCGCCCGACTGCGTGGCGAAGCCATACACCATCGCCAGACCGAGACCCGTGCCCTGGCCCTCGCCCTTGGTTGTGAAGAAGGGCTCCATGACGCGGGCCAGGATGTCGGGCGTCATGCCGGTGCCCGTGTCGGTGACGATCAACGCCACATAGGAGCCGGGCTGCAGGCTGCTCGACAGCGCCATGGCCTCGCTTTCGACGGACACGTTCTCGGTGCGGATCATCACCGTCCCGTCTTCCGACATCGCGTCGCGGGCATTGATGAGGACGTTCAGCAGCGCGACTTCGGCCTGGGTCGGGTCGACGCGGCAGTTCCACAGGTCGGGCGCGAGCTGCAGCTGTTTCAGCACCGAAGCGCCCAGCGCCCGCTCGATCAGGGCGTCCATGTTGCTGATCATGGTGTTGAGGTTGATGGGCCGACCTTCGAGTCGTTGCTTGCGCGCGAAGGCGAGCAGCTGCTGGGTCAGCTTCGTGGCGCGGTCCGAGGCGAGGCGGATCGTTTCGGCCGAGCGCTTCAAGCGCGTGATGTTGGGCTCCGGCCGCTCGAGCTGGGCCAGGATGGTGTCCGTATAGCCCGAAATCACCTGGAGCAGATTGTTGAAGTCATGCGCGATGCCGCCTGTGAGCTGGCCGAGGCTCTCCATCTTCTGCGCCTGGTAGAGCGCCACCTCGGCGTCGCGGCGGCGCGACACGTCGAGCTGCGAGCCGAAGAAATACACCGTCTCTCCTTGCCGGTTGCGCACCGGGCTGATGAACAGCGCATTCCAGAAGGTCGAGCCATCCTTGCGGTAGTTCAGGATCTCGGTCGCGAATTCGCGATCGGCCGCGATGGCCAGCCGGATCTCCGACACGGTGTCGCGGTCGGTTTCGGGGCCCTGGAGGAAGCGGCAGTTGGTGCCGACCAGTTCTTCCGACGTATAGCCCGTCATCTGCGAAAAGGCGTTGTTGACGAAGCGATCGGATTGTCGGGCTGATGGGGGTCGGTGATGATCATCGGCATGCGCGTCGTCTCGACGGCCGCGAAGAACATGTCGGAATGCGTGTCGGTCAGCTCGGCTTGGCCGCGGCCCGTCACGGGCGGCGACGGGCGCATGGTCGACGGCTTTTCCGGTGAGATCGTCATGCGCACTGGCCTCCGATGGTCGCGGCCCCCGGAGGCGACCTCGCAGCCGTCAAGGAAAGGGAACAGCGATCAACCTTTGTTCGTCGTTTCCATGGGTCACATCCGGGCCGAGGGCACAAGTGTGCCGGCTGCGACGCGCCGCCGCCCCTGAAATGTTGGATCAAAACAAGGGGCAACGCGTTCGCGCGCGTACGACCTGGCCGACGCGCCTTCTGAGCCTTGGAGTTCTCGGGCGCGAATATCCCGTTCGACGATGCGACCGACGGCCGCCATCCTGGCATCGGCCAGGTGCGGTCGCGGTCGACGACACAGGCGCAGGCTCCTCAGCGCGTCAGCGCCTCGATGGCGGCCGGGACGTCGGCGGCTCGCTTCACCACCAGCAGCTCGCCCCGTGCCAGGCTGGCGCCGCCCGCCAGCGCTACGGCGCGTTTGGGGCAAAGGCCCAGACATTTGGTTTCGACGAGCTTGCCGGGGCGCCGGTCTGCTGTGGCCTGATCGGACAAGGCTGCCTTCACGGCCTTGCGGATGGCCTGCCCTTCGCCGGCCTTGCGGACGCATTTCCCGCAGATCAACACCGCGAGCGGGCGCTTGGGTCGGGCGACGATGACGCCTGGGATCGTGTTCATGCACCCTTGTAGCCGATCTCGCGGCCGGATGCGGCGCGGCATCGGCACCACAGGGACGCCACGATCCGCCGCAGGCCTGCGGTTCGACTGGCCGCGATCGTCCTGAGGGCGTACGAAACGCCGCCGGCCGCGCCTGAGCGTGCGCCGGCCGGATCGAACAAGGGGGCAGGGATGCGGTCGAGCATAATGCGAATCACGGGTGTGGTGGCGATTCTGGCGCTGAGCGGATCGGTGCCCGCTTGGGCACAGGCCGCCGACCCGAGCCTGACCTGCCGATTGTTCCCGCTCGCCTGCCCGGGACCCGTGCCGGCCCCGCCGCCGCCGCTGCTCGGCACGCCGGAGGAGCAGGCCGCGGTTGCGCCCCCACCGATCGAGCCCCATGCCAAGCACAAGCGTCGGGCGCCGCACCGCCGCGCCGCGGCCGCGCCGGCGCAATAAACCGAACCTGACGAGGAACGGCCCGTCGCTCCAAGCGAGCGGCGTGCCCTGGCGATGCGGGCGGAAGCCGGCTATGCAGCCCGTCGTCGCTCACGAAGTCCGGATGCATGCGCCGAATCATCAAGCCGTTCACCGTCGAGTTGCGCAGCGGCAAGCGCAAGACGTCCACGCCGCTCAGCCTGCCGTCGGAGCAACCTGCGGTGGACTGGCCCGAGGCGCTGCTGGCCGAGTTCCGGGCCGATCCCGAACTTCCAAAGCCTTCCGGCCGCGTGTTGCCGGCCCTCGACGAGGCGCCGGAACCCTTGCCGCCGCGGTCCGGCGAGGGCGAGGCCGACGCAGCAGAAGCCGCAGCCGAGCCCCGTTGGGCAGCCTCCGTCACCGAGCCGGCCCCTGCGGCCTCGATCGTCTTCGAGGACGAGACGCCGGTGCCGGCCGCGCTGCCGCTCGAGGCCGCGGTGGTGGTTGCCGCATCCGACTCCGCCCCGATCCGTGGCGCCCGGCTGTCGCGCGAAGCCTTCGCGCGCGGCGAGCGCTGGAAGGCGCGACTGCCGGCGGCCGTGCACAGGACGCGCCTCGGCTTCAGAACCAAGCGCGGCGGCAGCGTCTAGCCGCGTCGCGGCCCCGTTTCCGCCGCGCGACCGGCCACATCGGGGCACGATCCGACCATGCTGCCGGGCTAGCCTCGGCGCACGGCACCCGCGTGATCCGGCGCGGCCCGATCGGAGACACCGCATCGTGAAGACCGTTCTCCTTGGGGCGAGCCTCGCCCTGGCGCTTTTGTCGCAAGCTGCCCTCGCCCAGCAGTCGCCTCCGCCCGCACCGCCCTCAGCGCCACCGCAGGACCAGGCCCATCCGGCGCCGCCACCCGGGCCCCAGGCGGGGCACGAGGCTGACGACGACGGGCCGGACCGCGGCGACATGGGACGCAGCGACCGGTGGCATCACCGCCGCCCGCCACCGCCGCCCACCAAGGCGGCACGGTTCCGGGTGGATGCCGGCGACGTGGCGCTCGGGATGACCTGCCCGGAAGACGAGCCGCTGAAGAATTGCCAGGACTTTGCCCTGCAGCTGCTCGACAAGGCCGGCAGCATCGCCAACCGGCGCTAAACGCCGTCCAGGCCAAGCGGACACCGCTTGGCCTGATGACGCGACGGATCGGAAGCCTGGAGCCCGAGGCTGTCCCGTTCGGCCGGACCGGGACAGCGCTTAGTGGGTGGGTGCGCCGCCGGCCAACTTGCCCAGGCGTCGCAGCCGCAGCTCCTCGAGATCGAACTCCTGCTCGATCACGCTGAGTACGCTTTCGTGGATATGACCCTCGCGGTGCAGCCGGTTCAGCTCGGTGCGGCCTGCCGCCGTGGCGGCCAGCGCAGCGGAAAAATGCGCCTGCCGCCGTTCGGTGCTGGCCAGCGGGTCGTCGCGCAGCCGCGTCGTGGCCTCCGTCCTCAGGCGATATTCCTCGATCAGCCTTGGATGCAGCGGCTCGCCCGCTTCGCTCAGGGTTTCCACGAAAGCGAGCGTCGCCTGGTTGACCCGCACCCGGGCCGCGGCCTCGTTCATCTGGGTGCCTTCGGGATCCGCGAAGCCGTCGATGCCGAGCCATCGAATCAGCGGCCCAAAGGTGCTGCCCTGCACCAGCACGGTGAACAAGATCACCGCGAAAGCGGCCAGCAGCAGCTGGTCGCGGCCCGGAAAGGCGTCCGGCAGGGCGAGCGCCACCGCCAGCGTGACGACCCCCCGCATGCCGGCCCAGCCGACCATCAGCGAAGGCAGCAGCGACGATGGGGTCCGGTCGCGCCGAAACCGCTTCAACACGGCGCGCATGGATTCGGCGAAGCCGAACACCCACAACAAGCGCGACACCACCACGACCGCGATGCTGACCAGCATCAAAGGCACCGCTGTGGCCAGCAACGCGGCCGTTTGGCGCTCGAGCACGCCGCGCAGGGCCAGCCCGATCAGCACGAACACCAGCGCCTCGAGCCCATAAACCACGATGCCCCAGACGGCATCGGCCCGCAGCCGGACACGCGCCTCGAGGGCCGTGTGCTGCAGCAGGCCGAACAGGATGCCGGCCGCCACCACGGCCAGCACCCCGGAGGCGCCGAGCCGCTCCGCCCCGATGTAGATGGCCCATGAAAAGATCAGGCTGAGCGCCACCGCGAGGTCGGCGTCGTGAACGCGCCGCAGCAGTTGCACGATCATGAAGCCGCCCGCGAGCCCGATCGCGATGCCGCCGCCGGCCAGCCAGGCGAACTGGCCGAGCGCCTCCGGGGCGCTGAAGCTGCCGGTCATCGCGGCCGCGACCGAGAAGCGGTAGAGCACGAGGCCGGAAGCGTCGTTGACGAGGCTCTCGCCTTCCAGGATGGTCACCAACCGCCTGGGCAGTTTCAGGCGCTGCAGCACGGCCTTGGCCGCCACCGCATCGGGCGGCGACACGATGGCGCCGAGCGTGAAGCAGGCCGCGAGCGGCAGCCCGGGCACCACCAGATGCGCCGCAATCCCGACGCAGGCCGTTGTGAAGGCCACCGCGCCGATGGCCAGCGCCAGCACCGGCACCATCTCGGCCCGCAGATCCCGCCACACGGTGAAATAGGCCGATTCCATCAACAACGGCGGCAGAAACAGCACCAGGATCAGGTCGGGGTCGAGGTGGAAGTCCGGGAGGCCCGGCACCAGGGCCAGCGCCATGCCGCCAACCACCAGCGCGGCGGCCGGCGGCAAGCCCGTGCGGCTCGCCAGCGCCGACAATGCCAAAGCGGCGGCCAGCAGGGCCAGCACCAGTTCAAACAGCCCGACGGGCGTCATGCAGCGGTTCCTACGGCGGTCCCCTCGTCCGGTCGCGGGGTTTCTTCGATCCGGGGTGTGCTTAGGCCATCCCGGCTGGGGGCGCCATGCCGGAGCGCGTCAGGTGTCGGCCTGCCGCCGCAGAATGCGGGCCTGCAGGTCACGCAGGAACGGAATGTCGCGGAACTGGTCCGGCAGCACCGCGTCCCACACGACGCCGGCCGGTTGCCGATGGGTGGTGTGGGTTGCGATCGCTTCCGCCTCGGTGACGACCCAATGCACCGCCGAATCATGCGGCAGAATGGGAATGCGGTCGTCGCTCACCACCATGGAGGAATGCACCGTGGTGACGATGGGCGTGTCCGGCCCGATCAGGCCGAGGTCGCGGAACAAGCCGAGCTCCAGGTCCGCGAAGCCGCCGCCCTTGCCGGTGCGGGCGCCACTGCGGGTGACGGCGACGCTGCCACAGACCGCGAGGTCGAGCGGTTCGATCGCCTCGAAGCCGCAGGGCTCGCCATGCTGGAGCCCGCCTTGGGAGGTCGCGGCCAGTTCGAACGACACGCCGGCCTGTTCGAGTTTGACGGGATCGAGCCGCGTCCAGGGGGCGCCGCCGTCCTCGAACTGCGGCACCGGCATGTAGACGACCTTGCCGGCGTAAAGCGCCCGCAGCCGCACGGGGATCTGGGGCGGGTCGGGGTTGCATTTGACGATCCGGGCTGCCGCCCAGACCGGCAGGTCCGACAGGTGCTTGGCGGCCGCGTCGGCGCCGACCCAGTTGGGAATGCGGCTCCATACGGGGCCGACCGCGAGGCCGTCCCGTTCGAGCCGGGACCAGACTTCGGCCCGCAAGGCGTCTTTGTCGTGGTTGCGCCCGGCCCAGCGGGCCTGCGGTTTGGTGTCGGTCATCGGGGTCGGTCCTGTCTGCGCGGTCGGGTCGGCGCCCCGTATCCATGCAAGCGGGATGCCGCCAGCGCCTGCGAATCCGGTTGACCCTGGGTGGCAAAAGCCAGCATGGCTCCGCCCATGAACGATCTTCGCCAAGCCGGTCTCGCACCGACGCGGGCCGCGCGGCCGCCGGGGGGCGGCGCCACGCAGGCGGCCGCCAGTCTCGGCTTCGCGCTGGTGCAGCTCGACGTCACGGTGGTGAACGTGGCGCTGCCGCGCCTCGGGGTCGACCTCAGCGCCGGCATCGCGGGGCTGCAATGGATCGTCGACGGCTACGCCCTGGTGCTGGCCGTGACCTTGCTGATCGGCGGCTTCCTGGGCGACCGGTTCGGCGCGCGCCGCATGTATCTGCTCGGCCTCGCGGTCTTTGCCCTCGGGTCGGCGCTTTGCGGCGCCGCGCCCAGCACGGTGGCGCTGGTGGCCGCGCGGACCATCCAGGGCATCGGCGCAGCCATCATGCTGCCCTGCTCGCTGTCGCTGATCAACCACGCCACACAACACGATCCGCCGCTGCGGCTGCGCGCCGTCGGCCTGTGGACCGCCTGCGGCAGCATCGGCCTCGCGGCGGGGCCGCTGGTGGGCGGCCTGTTGCTGGCGGCCGGGTCGTGGCGGCTGATCTTCCTGGTCAACCTGCCGGTCTGCCTCGTGGCGGCGCTGTTCGGGCTGCGGGCGCCCGAAACGCCGCGTGAACAGGAGGGGCAGGGCTTCGACCCGCTGGGACAGGTGCTGGCGATCCTTGCTCTCGGGGGGCTGACCGGCGCCGTGATCGAGATGCACCCGCTCGGCCCCGGCCATCCGGCGGTGCTTGGCCTCCTGGCGCTGGCCTTCGTGGCGGGGCCGCTCTTCGTCGCGGTGGAGCGGCGCTCGGCGGCACCGTTGCTGCCCCTGGGGCTGTTCACCTCGCGCGTCTTCTCGACCGCGGTGGTCTATGGGGCCGTGGCCAACGTGACGCTTTACGGCATGATGTTCGTGTTGAGCCTTTACCTGCAGCGGGTGCGCGGCTTCGACGGGCCGGTGCTCGGCCTCGCCTACCTGCCGTTGACCGCCACCTTCGTGGCCGTCAACCTCGTCAACGCCCGCATGGTGCGGCTGTTCGGGTCGCGCGCCTGCATGGTGGGCGGCTTTCTGATGGATGCCCTCGGCTTCGCGCTGTTGCTGCCGCTCGGCCCCGACAGCCCTTATTGGATGGCGTTGCCGGCCTTCGTGCTGATCCCGGCCGGCATGGGAACCGGCATCCCGGCGATGATCGGCGCCATGCTGGGCAGCGTCGAGCGGGCGCGCTCGGGGGTGGCGGCCGCCGTCACCAATGCGGCCCGGCAGGCCGGCGGCGCCATGGGGGTGGCGGTGTTCGGCACCCTGGCGGGTCCCGACCTGGTCGGCGGCCTGCATGCGGCGGCCGCGACCTCGGTGGTGCTGCTCGTCGCCACCGCCGGCGCCGTGTGGGCCTTTCTGCCCCGCCGGGCCGGGGTCCGCTGAACCGTGCCGCCCGCGGCGTGAGTTCGGCTCAGATATTGGTCCAGCCGCCGTCGATGCTGATGGCCGTGCCGGTGATCAGCGACGCCTCGTCGCTGGCCAGGAACACCACGAGGTTGGCCACCTCGTCGGGCGTGCCGAGCCGGCCCATCGGCTGACGCGCCAGGAAGCTCGCACGGGCGGCATCGTAGTCGCCGCCCTGGCGCATGCGGTCCTGCAGCGACGGGCTCTCGATCGTGCCGGGGCAGATCGCGTTGGCCCGAATTCCGCGCGTGACGTAATCGGCCGCCACCGCCTTGGTCATGCCGATCACGGCCGCCTTGGTGGCGCCATAGACAAACCGGTTCGGCGCCGCGATGACGCTCGAGGCGACGCTCGCCATGTTGACGATCGAGCCGGCGCCCCGTTCCAGCATGCCGGGCAGCAGGGCCCGCATCATCCGGTACATGGCCCGCACGTTGAGGTCGACCGAGAACGAGAAGGCCTCCTCGTCGCACTCGAGGATCGTGCCGGCGTGGACGAAGCCGGCGCAGTTGAACAAGGCGTCGGGCGCCGGATGGCGTGCCGCAAAGGCCGTGATGGCGGCCGGATCGAGCACGTCGAGAGCCTCCGTCTCGATGCCGTCGGCCTTGGCGCTCGCGGCGAGCTTGCCGGCGTCGAGATCGGTGGCGATGACGCGGGCCCCTTCGCGGGCGCAGCTGAGTGCCGCCGCGAGGCCGATCCCCTGGCCGGCCGCCGTGATCACGATCGTCTTCCCCGCCAACCTGCCGGTCATGCTGCCACCTCCCTGGTCAAGCGCCTGCCGCAAGCCGAGGGCGACGCCTTGCGGCGTGGTTTATCGCGCGCCGACCGATGCAGCAATCGACGCTGTCCCGGCCGCCGGCACGGCGAGCCGAGCCAAAAAGCATCTGGCTGCCGCCTCAACCGCTGTTGCGACGGTCACCGCGGTCCGCCGCCCGGCCCGCCGCCTCCGCCGCCGGGGCCGCCCCCGCCGCCCCGGGCCAACAACACCTATCCCCCCAACAAGTGGATCGACAGCGAGTTCAATC
>NZ_JARPVX010000061.1:0-23272 GCF_033947565.1 Lichenihabitans sp. Uapishka_5 | reverse complement strand
GCCTCTACAAAGCTGAGGTGATCCACCGGCGTGGCCCGTGGCGCAGCTTCGAAGCGGTCGAGTATGCCACCCTCGAGTGGGTCGACTGGTTCAACCATCGCCGACTGCTCGAGCCAATCGGCAACATCCCGCCTGCCGAAGCCGAAGAACTATATTATGCTGCCGCGGACAACATCGATATGGCAGCGTAACTCACAACCCAATGCCTCCGGCAAACCCGGGGCGGTTCAGACGTGACGTGCCTGGCCATGGGAGAGGAGTCGCGGCCTCTGCAGCTCGTCGGATCGAGTGGCCGGTTCATGACGGCCTCCGGCTGGCGATCGGATCAGGGGTCACGGATGCGCCATCACGGATGCGACCTCCCTTCGATATGGCCGCCCCGAACAGGAAAACTGGTCGATTCAAAGTATTTCCTGTCGATGGTCGTCGCCTGCGGTATGCTGGCAATGCGTGTGTTTCGGAGGGTTCATGAAGGCGGTCGGGTTATTTTCGGGAATAGGTGGCCTGGAGGTGGGGTTGGCTCGGTCCGGCCACGAAACCGTCCTGACAAGCGAGATCCTCCCAACGGCCCGTGCCGTCCTGGCCGCCCGGCTACCGCGCGCCGAGCCCTTCGGTGACGTGAGGGAACTCGTCGGCCTTCCTGGAGAGACCTCGCTACTGACCGCCGGCTTCCCGTGCCAAGACCTGAGCCAAGCGGGTATGACGCAGGGCCTCGCAGGCGCGAGGAGTGGCTTGATCGGGGAGGTGTTCCGCCTTGCGGCTGCGTCGAAGGTCAAGTGGCTGCTCATCGAGAACGTGCCATTCATGCTCCAACTGCGGCAGGGCGCTGCCATGCGCACCATCGTGGACGTGCTGGAGGATCTTGGATATCGGTGGGCGTGGCGAGTCGTTGACAGCAACGGGTTCGGGTTGCCGCAGCGGCGTGAACGGGTCTACCTTCTCGCTTCCAACGAAGCCGATCCGGCGGATGTACTCCTTACGGAAGACTCGCCATTCACGCGACCCACCACCTCCCTCGGTCGACTGGCACACGGCTTTTACTGGACAGAGGGACGGGGCGGCCTCGGTTGGGCCGTCGACGCGACTCCGACCCTGAAGAACGGCTCGACCATCGGAATTCCGTCTCCGCCGGCAATTTTGCTTCCCGACGGACGCATCATCAAGCCGGACGTAAGGGACGGGGAGCGCCTGCAGGGATTCGCCGAGGATTGGACGAAGCCTGCCGAGCAGGTAGCGAAGGCGGGACATCGTTGGAGTCTCGTCGGGAGTGCGGTCAGCGTTCCCGTGGCCGCGTGGATCGGTGAGCGCCTAAATCGACCAGGCACCTATGACACGTCGAGGGACGATGCCTTCCCTACTACCGGGACGCTTTCCAAAGCGGCGCGCTTCGACGGCAAACTTCGACATCGTGTGGAGATCGGCCCCGATCCGGTCGGCGAGAAATCATTGCCGCTCGCATCGTTCCTCCGGTACGGGGGCGAGCCTTTGAGCGCCAGGGCGACGGCGGGTTTCCTGTCGCGGACGCGTTCCGCGACGCTCCGCTTCGCACCCGGGTTCATCAATGCGGTGGAGGCGCACCTGGCCCACGTGATCGATTCCGAGCCTGGACGAATGAGGAAGATAGCCTGATGCCCGGGCATGAGCCTACGGTGACCTGATTGGGTTCGGCGGCGTCGCTTTCGCGAAGGTCATCGAGTCCGCCTCGATCGGTGTCAACCGGGGATCGATCCGCCCAGCGGAAAAGACAGCGGTCGACCTTGAAACTGATCACTCGCAAGTCTTGTCGTCACGCTCGCGAGTTTCCAGAGTGCCTCCCGTTTTCAGTTTACGCAGCTTCTCCAGCATGGGCTCGCCCGCGAAGGCCTCGCATTCCCAGACGAGGAGGACACGCAGGCCCTTTCTGCGCAGTTCACGAACATTGCGTGCGTCCCTTCGCCTGTTTGAGGCGAATTTCTTGATCCAGAAGCCCTGGTTTCGCGTCGGCACCGTCCCGCGCTTGCACCGGTGATGGTGCCAGTAACAGCCCTGGACGAAGATCGTCCAACCCTGCCGGCGGTTCACGAAATCGGGGGTTCCCGGCAGTCCCGAGACGTTCTTGCGATAGAAAAGGCCCAAGCTCCTCAAAGCTCCCGCTACGAGCAGTTCAGGAGCCGTTCCCTTCCGACGGATCCGCCGCATCAGTGCTGAGCGAGCCGGATCGGTGGGTAGACCAGAGGGCATCGATGGGGCTCGGTCTTCCATGCTCGAAAGTCACGCTCCGTCGGACTTCGTCGTCCCACCGATCCACCACGGGAAGGAACGGCGCGTCAACGACTTCCGTCTAGCTTCACGACGATCGGCGACAAGAGGCAGGGCGGTGGATGGCGGAAGCCGGAGAGAAGGCGCTTCTCGAACTGGAAGCCATGCTGGCGACCGTCGACTTGAGCGCGACGAGCGTCACCAAGTTCGACGTCGTGAAAGGCTGGATTGCCGAACGGGCCGGACTGCCGATGAGGAAGGTGGCATGCTTCTGGGTAAGCAAGCCGGGTAATTTCGACGTACGCTTCGGGCAGCCCAGCGTCGTCAGGGACAAGCCCACCCTTGGCCTCGCTCTTGTTCCAGCGCTCGGCAAACGCGAAGCCTACCTGCGACCTGCAGAACGACTCGTCGCCAGCGGTCTTTTCGAGGCCATGATCGTGTATGGCCAAACGGAACGGGGCTGGAGCATCCAAGGCTTCTTCGTTCGGCCCGACGTAAGGTTCGACACCACCCTGGGCGGACTCGTTCTCGAAGGAACCCTGGTCGTGGTCGAGGCTGCTCCGGTGCAACGATCGGAACCTCCCTATGGGAACGATCAGTTCGAGGCGGAGACGGGATTGGGATCGGCGATCGCGATCGAATGGCTGGCCCGCCTGAAGCGAAAGGGCCAGATCGTGATCCAGGGCCCGCCAGGAACCGGCAAGACCTGGGTCGCCGAGCGGCTCGGCCGTCTGTTGGTCGGTGACGGCCGAGGCTTCGTCGACACGGTCCAGTTCCATCCAGCCTACGGCTATGAAGACTTCGTGTCCGGCTTGGCTCCGGTCGTGACGTCCGACGGCAGCCTTTCCTACGAGATCCGCCCAGGTCGTTTCATAGATTTCTGCGACCTGGCGCGTGAAGCCTCGGGTGATCCATGCGTGCTCGTGATAGACGAATTCAACCGTGCCGACCTGGCCCGAGTGTTCGGCGAACTCATGTACCTGCTTGAGTACCGTGAACGCCGGATCAGGTTGGCCAACGGCCCCGACGACGGCCGTTTCGCCGTGCCCGCGAACGTCTTCATCATCGCCACAATGAACACCGCCGACAGATCCATCGCACTGATCGACCATGCCCTGAGAAGACGATTCTCCTTCGTTAGGTTGGCGCCGGATTACGGCATCCTGCGCCGTCGCCTCGAACGCGACGGGATCGACTCGGAACCACTAATCTCGATCCTCACGGGACTGAACACTGACATCGCCGATCCCGACTTCGAGATCGGGATATCGTTCTTCATGGGAGGCGGGAAGAACCTTCCCGATCTGATGTCCGCCATTTGGCAGGGGGAGATCGAGCCCTACATTCGCGAGATCATGCACGGCCGCCCCGAGGCCGCAGGACGTTGGTCATGGCAGCCCGTACGCGAGAGACTGCGATCATGGTTCCCCTCGCGAGATCCCGTCGATGGCTCCAGCTAGGGTCATCGAACTCGACGAGCAGGCAGACAGTTTCCTCCCGCATTCGGCGCTCGACCCTTCGGAGGCTCTCGCCATCGCCTCCGATCAACGCTTGCGGGTGGACGTGTCCTGGCCCAGTCCCGCCAACGCCTTCAAATGGGTGCTTCGACCCAGGGGATGGGTCGGGTCATTCATGGTCGCCGAACGGCTCGTCGTCCGGATCAAGCCCAAGACGCCGGTACCGCGCATCTTCGAGTTGCAGCGGATCGCCGGCGGCGACCTGGAACGCGAGCCCGAGTTGGCTCTGGTCCCCGCCGGTACGCTTCAGGATGCGATGGAAGCCGTCGTTCGCGTACTGGTGCGGGCAGTCTCGAACCGGCTCGCTCGCGGATTGCGGAAGGACTACGTCCATGACATCCGCACGGGACAGGTACCCCGAGGCCGACTGAGGCTTCGAGACTCCACCCTGAGATTCGCATCGGGACGCCCATCCCTTTGCTGGGACGAACGGTTTCTCACCGTCGACATCGACGACAATCGCATCTTGGCCTTCACGCTGTTCCAGGTCTCCCGCATCGGCCTTCAGGACAGGAGCCTTGCGACCGATGTCGCTCATGTCCAGCGCCTGTTGGCCATGATGACGTCGCACCGGAGCTACATTCCCGATCGCTGCAGGGGACGCGCGTACGCCGGCGCGGACCAGGATTACGGGGCGCTCCACGCGATGTGCGCTCTCCTCCTCGAAGGGATCGGGCCCACTGCCGACGAGGGAACGGCGCCTTTCCCGCAGTTCGGCTTCGACATGCCGACGATCTTCGAGCGGGCGGTCGCGGCCTTGCTGCGGACGCGATTGCGACCTGGACTTCGGCTCGTCGAGAAGCCGACGCTGTCCCTCGGCGCGGGAATGCGGTTCAGGCCGGACCTCGTGGTCGTGGACGTCGATGGCCGCGCGAAGGCCGTGTTGGACACCAAGTACAAGACCCAACTCGTGGAGTCCGACGTCCAGCAGGCTGTCGCCTACGCCACCGCACTCGACGTGAACAAGGCCTTCCTCATCCATCCGGTGCCGGTCGGACGGGGTTCCATCGAGGCCGGGAGGGTGTCGGTCACGACGTTGACCTTCGACCTTGCGCGCGACCCTTCCACGGCGGCCGACGACCTCGTGGCGGCCATGCGTGCGTCGCTCGTCGCCTGACAATGCCGGGCGATCTCATTAGGAAGACCGCGGGGCTTGATCCGGAGCCCTGAACCGGCAGAGTCCCATCCACGTCAGCCCCTCGACGTCGTGGCTTCTCCTTCTCCTGCCCCGGCATCGATGCGTCCAGCGGGGCACCAGTTAACCAGAACAGCCTTTGCCTTCGGTACAGGCGTTGATGTCGAGACAATTGTGAATATCTAAATATCCATCTGTCGCTCCCTGTCGCATTCTCGCTTCGCCCGTGCACGCATTGCACGCCGGTGCAACGGAGACGCTGAGCGACATTTCGCATGGAGATGCAGACCCATGTCACAACGGAGGAGTCGCCACCTGCGCGAAGGGACGCCAAGCTGCTTTGCTGCCTCGCGGCAAGGGATGCAGGAGGACCGCAGGAGCCATGATGGCGCGAGGTCGAGGCGTTCGAATGCTCGCGTTCGACTTGCCTGTAGCCCGCCCGCCGCGCGCATCGTGTTCGGCTTCGACCTCGTGGGCCGCCCCTTCCCAGAACATGCCGGGCCTGTCCATGGTTCGGTCGATCAGCTGGTCCTGGGCCGCTCAGGGCTCCTCGGCTTCCTAACCCTTCACCTCGGCGTCTCCGTTCGGCCCGTGCCTACGGTCGTACGGGTCGCCACTTGGCTGGCCAAGCTCGACGCAGTGTCCGACGCCCTGAGGTTCTGGTCGGCATCCATCCGCGTGGATCCATGGTCGACCGCGGAATCTACGCTCGCGATGAGGGACAGCTTGGTCGGTGGAGGATGGACCGCGGCGTGCACCCCCCCAGGCACACGCCTCGCGGATCTCGCGGCGGCGGTGCACGCAGGCCCCACCTTGCCGGCAGGCGAGTCGGACCTCCTTCGCTCCGTGATCGAATCGTTGCGATGCAGCCGCTCCATCCCGCTCGACACCGTCGAACTACTCGACGACGTCGACGACATTCCGCCAGGATGGCGAGATCTTTTCTCCGCACTGGCCCAGGCGGGTGTCCGGATCTCGGCGCATCCTTCACGGCCACGCGGGGCGAGAAACAGCGACCTTGGGCGGCTGCAACGCCACCTTTACGTCGGCACGCGTGAGCCGCTGGTCGGTGACGGGAGCCTCGCGGTCGTGCGGGCGAGGACGTCTCTGGATGCCTCAGAGGTCATAGCCGAATGGCTCGCGGCTGGACCTCGGGACAGGCGAGGCACCGTCGTCATAGCGCCATCCGATGCCTTGTCGTTGATCGACGTCGCCGTGGCGCGAAGGGGGATGCCGACCTTCGCGGACTCCAAGCGTGCAGCGCAGCGGGGTGCGCTGCACGTGCTTCCCGCGCTGGTGGCCACGCTCTGGCGCCCCCTCGATGTCGACGCTGTCCTGCGCTTTCTGCAACTGCCCTGCTCGCCCTTGCCCAAGCGAGTTGCCCGCGTCCTTGCCGACTCGCTCGCCCGTGAACCCGGCCTCGGGGGGCCGGTCTGGGGCGACGCCTGGGATCTTCTCAAGAGAGAGGAGGCCGCCGCTCCATCCGGAAGCGGCAATCGAGGCGCGCTTGCATGGCGGGAGTGGATCGACTTCGCCCGATTCGATCGGTACCCCGGAATTCCAAGGGACGAGGTCGTTGCCATTTGTGGCATGGTTGGCAACTGGGCATTACCGAATGGCGACACCACCGGTTCAAGGCGTGAAGCGGCGGAAATGGCTGCAGCTTTGACCGCTGCCGTATCCGTGCTCGATCGAACGCATCTATCAGCATCCCTGATCGAGAGAATGGCAGTAGCCGCCGCGAGCGGCGCTGCAACGCCTTCCCGACAGGCAGAGGCTTCCCACGACCGCGCTGTCCCGCTCCCTGGCGCCCTTTGGGCAAGGGCGGGAACCGTCGTCTGGTGGCACCGCTCCACGACGCTGTCGCCGTCGGACACTTCGCCGTGGACCCCCGACGAACGAGCGCTGCTGGAAGCAGTTGGCTGCCGCATGCCGGACTCCGTGGCAGAGCGGCGCCGCGCCGCCCGACAAACGCTCCAGGCCGTCTTCAATGCAGGGAGGCGGCTCGTCCTCGTGGAGGTCGTCATCGACGCCGGTGAGGATGGCGGATCCCATGCGGTCCGTGCCTTGGCAACGCCCCTGTTCCAAGATGCCCCAATCGAGTTCGACGCCACTTCCGCCCTGCGAAGCGAAAGGTCGATCCTCGCCGGCCATGACATCGTCCGGGTCCGAGAACCAACGCGACGGCTTGCAGAAGCGAGGGATTGTTGGACGGTGCCCTTGGGGCTGGCCTCGGTGATCGAACGTCGGGTGGAAAGCGCGACGACGCTCGACGACCTGGCCCGCTGTCCGTTGCGATGGCTGCTGGGCCGAGTCGCGGGGCTGAAGCCAAGTGGAGACAGGGTAGCACCGGCCACGGAGCGACTGATCGGCGACCTCGCCCATGCGGTCGCAAGCTCGTGTTTCGAGGCTGGCAAAGTCCCTGACCCAAGATCTGTCAGGGTCTCGGCTCAGGCAGCCTTGGATCGGCTTGTCGTCGAAATCGCCGCCCCTCTCCGGCTACCCGAGGCGACCGCCGCCCTGGCGTTCGCCGCCGCGAGGATCCCAAGTTCGATGGAATCGCTCGCCAGAATACTCGCCGACCGCGGGGCGACGGTTCTGGGAACCGAAATAGACCGAAACGGGGCATTCGGGCACGTGGATGTCAGGGGTCGCATCGACATGGTCGTGAGCCAGGCATGCGGCGCGCTGGCGATCATCGACCTGAAGTGGACGACCGCTCCCGGCTTTCGTCGCGACGAGATATCCTCGGGCCGCGCCGTCCAGCTCGCCACCTACAGGCAGCTCCTGGTGGCAGGAGGGAACGTACACGCAGGCTACTACCTGATCCGACAGGAGAAGCTCATCGGCGCTGACGACTTGAGCCTGGCGACTGAGCACGTGTCGGCGAACGGGTCGCTCGATGAAACTTGGCGCAGCGTGGCATCCGACAGGGCTGCCGTCCTCGCGGCCGCATGGTCAGGTGGCCATGTGGCCGCGGCGAGCGACGCATTTCGCGGTTCCGAACGGGCGGCATCCCGCCGTGGCGACCAACGCTCGCCCTGTCGTTTCTGCAACCTGCGCGTGATCTGCAGGGTTCCGAAGGAGTGATGAAGTGAGTGCAGCCACCCTGAATCGCGTGGACACGGTGCTGGCCTCGGCGGGCACGGGCAAGACGACTTTCCTCGTTCGCAGCATCGCCGACGCGATAGGGAACGGCATGGCGCCCGAGCGCATCATAGCCACGACCTTCACGCGAAAGGCAGCCGGAGAACTGGCCAGCAGGCTGACGGTGCACTTGGCACTCGAGGCGGGACCCGAGGCGTCCGCTCAGGCCGCAAGCGTGCGGGTGGGCACAATCAATGCCGTGTGCGGGCACCTCTGCAGGGAGTTCGCCTTGCAGCTCGGGATTTCGCCCGATGTGAGAGTGGTCGACGAGGAGCATGCCCGACGGCTCTTCCATGTCGCTGCCGGCCCGGCGATGGCGTCAGCGGCTCCGGACATGAACGTGTTGGCCGAGGCGTTCGGCCTTCGAGACCGGAATGTGGACTGGCGCGAGCAGATCTTCCAGATCGTCACGCTGGCTCGGGCGAACGGCATCGGGGCCGGTGAATTGGGCAAGTCAGCGCTGCTCTCCATCGAAGGCCTCCTTGCGCTCCTGCCGAATCCGAAGAACGACGGTGCGCATCTCGACGCCTGCCTTAACGCCCAGATCGAGAGGAGCATGAAACAGACTGGCATGGACAAGCTCAGGGCAGGCAGCCGCCCGGCGGCGGAGAGCCTGCGCGAAGCAGGCGTCACGATGGGGAACGGCAAGCCCCTGTCCTGGCCGGCATGGGCCAGCCTAGCCGTTCCGGGTACAGCCAAGTCGGACGAAGCGCTGTTCGCAGGCGTGGCGCTCGCGGCTTCTGTGCATGGTGGTCACCCGCGCCTCCATGCCGACCTCACGCGGTACGTGTCCTTGGCCTTCCACTGCGCAGCGGAAGCGCTCGACGCCTACGATCGACTGAAGCGAGACAGGGGGCTCCTGGATTTCACGGACCAGGAAACGCTCGCTCTAAAGGCGCTCCGTGATCCAGCCAACCTCGCGGCCCTGGAAGAGCGCTTGGGCTTGGTGCTCGTCGACGAGATGCAGGATTCCAGCCCCATGCAGATCAGCCTCATGCTCGCGATGGCCTCGGCCGCGGATCGAAGCATCTGGGTGGGGGACCCGAAGCAGAGCATCTTCGCCTTCAGGGCCACTGACGCGACGCTGACACTCGCCGCCGGGCGTGGCGCAGCCCGGGCGTCCGGCGGCGACATCGGAACGCTTTCGACATCCTGGAGGAGCAGGCCTGGGATCCGTTCTTTCGTCGCGGACTGCTTCGTTCCCGGCTTCGAGGCACTTGGCCTTGCAAGGGGCGAGATCGCGTTCTCCGAAGGTGGCAGGAAGGAGCGCGAGGGCAGGGCCCCACCGATCTCGGTCTGGCGCACCTTCCAGCGCGGCAAGCAGGCCCAGGCCGCAGCGGTAGTCGGCGGCATCGTCGCGGCATTGGCCGCGCCGGCGGCTTGGCCGGTGGAATCGAACGGAGTGGATCGGGATCTGCGCCCCGAGGACGTCGCCTTGCTCTGCCGAAGCAACGAGGACGTCAAGGCACTGATGCTGGCGTTGGCTGCGGTCGGGATCCCGACCGCGTCCAGCGGCAACGGTCTTTTCGAAACGCCGGAAGGCCAGCTCGCGCGCGCGGCGTTCCGTTGGGCTTGGGACCGAAACGACAGGCTTGCCCTGGCCGAGTTGGCCCGGTTGGCAGGACCCTCGGAGCGCGATGCCGCATGGCTCGACGCCCTCGGCACGGATGATCCGACGGCGGCTCTCGCCGCACTCGTGCCCTTCGCCCGTGACTTGGATGACCTGCGGGAGCCGTTGATCCACATGTCGCTTTCCGAGGCGGTCGACACGGTGCTGCTCGCTGGTGGCATTCACGACGCCGTGGCGCGTTGGCAGTCGACGACGAATGGCTCGTCCCTGCTTGAGGCCGTCCGAGGCCTCGTGCCGGAATACGTGTCCAGGTGCGGCCTCGACCTCCGTCCCGTGACGCTCGGCGGCTTCTGCGCCTGGATCGCCCAGGACGACTTCCCGCAGCCAGGGGCCGGATCCGGCGCCGTCCACGTCCTCACGTACCATGCCGCGAAGGGCCTCGAGTGGCCATTGGTCGTGTGTTGCCAACTCGATGTGCCGCCTCGGGTCTCGCTCTTCGCCCCGACGGCCGAGACCTCGGCCGAAGGCGACTGGCGCGATCCGCTGGCGGATCGTTGGATAAGGTTCTGGCCATGGCCATACGGTCGCCGTTCCAAGGGCATTCCCCTCGACGCGTGCGCGCTTGGAAGCGACGTGGGCCGGATCGCCGGCCGGCGCGCGCGGGAAGAGGCATTGCGGCTGCTCTACGTCGGTTTCACCCGCGCCCGTGACCACTTGGTTCTAATCACATGTCCTGACACACAGGATCAGTGGCTGCGCACGTTGGACGTCGGATCCGACCACTTGGTGCCGCCCCCCGCCGCCGGCGAAGGGCGAATCCTGGTCGCGGAACGGATCCATCCCATCCGCAGCATGGACGTGGCTCCCGCGCCTTCCAGCGAGCGCTTGAGGACGGAGTGGACATGGTCGTCGACCACCCTGGCGAAGCGCTTGTTCGAACCGCTTCGCATCGCTCCAAGCACCGCAGGGAACACGGGCCGTCTGAGAGCCTTGTCGCGGCACGAACTCGGGCCGCGGGTGCGGCTGAGGCAGGCAGGGAACATGGGACAACTCGGTTCGGCATTGCATGCGTTCATCGCGTCGGACAGGATGGGAGACTCCCGAACTTGGCGCGAAGGTTCCGCAGCGCGGCTGCTCACGGAATGGCAGGTGCCCCATTGCCTCGGTCCGGAGGACTTGGTCTGCATGGCCGACCGCCTGTGGCAGTGGATCGACGTGCGCTTCCCCAACGTGACGGTCAGGCGGGAAGTCGCGGTGAATGCCTCGGCAGGCGCACGGACGATCGTCGGCCGTCTCGACCTCATGCTCCAGGGCGACGGGTGGTTCGTGGTCATGGACCACAAGGTATTTCCTGGGCTGACTAGCCTTTGGGACGCGCGCCCCCAAGAGCATGCCGCCCAGTTGGCCCTCTATGCCAGGGCGGTTCGATCGGCGACGGGTCTGGAGTGCAACGGCACGTTCCTGCACCTTCCTCTGGGTGGGGTGATGTTGGAAGTCGCCGTCGGCCAGCCGGTACGGCGTCGGACCCAGCCTCGCAGAGGGGCTGCGACGGTCGTGGCGAGACCGCTGCAGTCCTTCCGCTGCGCTGCTCCGGGCAGCCGCCCGGTTTGACCCTTGCCGCCGGCGCTCGTGGCTCGACGAACCTGAAGCACCTACCGCTCGCCTGGCGGAATTCGAAGCGCTTCTACTTCGGCCTTGTGGTCGCCCCGCATCCCGTATTCCCATGCACCATGGTGCCCGGCGTGGGAGATGCCCTGGAACGGGCCAAGGCCACCATGGCCGAGACGTTCCGGAGCCGGGCCTTGGTGGAGCGGGTGGAGAACGTCGAACTCCCCGGCCTCGACGCGGCGAATCAGTCGTCAGGCGGAAAACCCGTCAATGACGCGCGCTCACGAAAGCGGGCGTAGGTTCCAGGGCCGAGATCCGGTACGGCATGAAGGCCAGGATCATGGAAACATCGTGCCTGCATCGCCCGGGGCATCGAGCGGGGCCCGAGATGCTGGTCGAAGCGGCTCACGACGTGGAGGAGGCACGACCGTGCAAGCGGGCCTTCATGGCCACGCTCCGTGCTGCCCGTTAACATGGCGAGCGCCTGCCTGACGCCATCGTGGCCGCGATGAAATCGCGGGTTGAGAGGAAGATAGCGTGACGGACGGCATGCCCCGCATCATGACCACCCGTCTGGCGGTCGCAGCCGCGTTCCGATCGGCATCGCGGCGCCACCACGTCTCCCATGTCAGCATCGGCTATCTGCTGGAGTGCTGGGCATGCGAAAGGACGTCCACGGAGGCGCTCGCGTGGCCGGGGCCGCCACGGGACATCGACGAGGGTATTCGGCGGCGCGAAGCCTGCACGGCTGCGATACGAGAATCGAAGCGGCAGGGCGACCCGCTGCCTGGCGAAATCCTGCAATGCATGGTCGAGTGGAGCTGGAACCGATGAGTGACGGATATCGGCCGGAGCCGCAGCACGTCAGCCGAGTCGCCGTCCGGCTGGCGGAGCAGCTTCAGGCATACCACGATCCCGATTGGGACTTCCGCGATCCGGTCAACCGCCTTCTGGTGTGGCGGGCCGCGAGCCGTGTCGCGGAGGCCGAGGGCCGGGAGATCGCCGCCATCCTGCAAAGAGGGGTACAACCATGAGCCCTGCAAGGATCCTGACATTCATCCTCGCCTTTGGTGTGGTCTTGCGATCCTGGGCATGGCCGCCGAGACCTGGGCCAAGTTCTTATCCGAGCCAAGATGACGGCTGACGCCATCGTCTTGGCTCATCGTCGACCGGCGTATTCGCGTCGGGAAGGCAGCCGGATTGAAGGTCTACGCTGCGATATTAATCGACAGCGTCGCCTTGAAGGGCCATGTGGTCGGGAGCCGCTCGACGGTCTTCTCCACTACGAGGTCACCACCGAGTTGCAGACATCCTACCGTGTGATGGGGGCATCGATCTAGAACGGGGTCTTTCCAACCCGACGACAGATCCATCCAATCAACCGATGTCCGGTAGACGTGGTGCCGCGCGCCTCGGTGAACGCGTTCAAAGCGACTTACGTATCGATCACTGAAATGGCTCGGGAGAACAATGTTCACCCGGGCCGGGTCATAAAAGCGGTGCATGATGCGGGATTGGAATCGGTCTTTGATCCGGCCCGAGCACCGCGATCACGTGTGGTCCTACGACCTCATTGAAGACCGCCCCTCCGCTGCCACTCCACACAGCTTCGCTGTGCGGAGCCTCTGGCAGGCTCCGCCCATGACGGTCGCAAGTTCCGGATGCTCAACGTGGTCGACGAATTTACCCGGGAATACCTAGCCATCCGGGTCGCCCGCAAACTGAAGGCCGTCGACGTCATTGATTTGCTTTCCGACCTGTTCATCCTGCGCGGCGTGCCGGGCCACGCCCGTTCCGACAACGGCCCCGAGTTTGTCGCCCAAGCCGTGCGGGACTGGATCAAGGCGGTCGGTGCCAAGACCGCCTACATCGCCCCGGGCAGTCCTTGGGAGAACGGCTAGGTCGAGTCGTTCAATGCCCGCCTCCGGGACGAACTCCTCGACGGCGAGATTTCTACTCGCACCGCGAAGCCCAGGTCGTCATCGAGAGCTGGCGTCGGCACTACAACACGGCGCGGCCACACAGCTCAATCGATTACAGGCCACCAGCGCCGGAGGTGTTTGTGCCTGCCTTCGCCGCATGACCGGCTGCGCAACCCCGACCAGCTCCGCCGGCCATGCTCACGCTAGCGCCAAGACCGACCCTGAACTAACATTTAACCCGGATCACCCGATGAGGGCAGACCACGCCCGCGGCGACGATCGTTCACGACCTCGCCTCGCAGATCGATCTGGCCGTGAGGGGCCTCGGCATCCTCAGCGCGCCGGCCACGAGCGTTTCGGACCACCTCAAGGCTGGAACGCTGGTGCGGGTCTTGCCAAACTGGTCCTCCCCGATGGAGGCGCTCTTCCTTTACTTTCCGAGCCGCCGCCACCAATCGGCGGCGTTGCGCGCCTTCGTGGCGTTCCTGAAGCAGCGCGCCCATCAGTAAGGACCAAATGGCTTGCTCCCCTCGGGACCGCCGTCTCATATCCGCGCAGCATGGATACCGGCGTCAAACCGACGCGAGTAATCATAAGGTAACATTCTGAAGTCAGAAATCGACCCGATCTCAAGGCCATAGATCAAATTCCGATCGGGAGGAAGCGGATGTCGTTCAACATCGAGACAGTGGCGGGGAATTTCGTCGGCGACTTCAAAGTAGGCGACAACTTAGTCTATAATACCCAGCTACTCTGCGATCTCGTTCAAGCCAACGAAGCAGGCCGGTTCAACAAGCCGATAGTCCTGCAAGTCGGGGCCATCCTGGAAGCAGCGCTGTCGGAGATCATCTACCGTGCGCAAAAGAACAACCGGGAAGGCGTTCCGGACATGTCCGAGGCGGACCGCAGGGAAATCGAAGGAAAGAAGATTGACAAGTTCAATTCGGTCATCGACGTCATGCGCAAGTATCGCGTTCTGGACCGACTTGGGGGTGGCGTCTACGGGGACCTGCATACGCTCAGACGATACCGCAACAAGGTACATATCCAAGACGACGTCGAGGGCGCGTCCCGCGACGAGGCGGAGGTGTTCGTCGACGCGTTGCGGGACTGGGCCCTCGACCTCAATTCACGAGTCCTGCGCTACCTCGGCGAAAACCTCATGCGACCCCCACACATCCGCCGTTACGTTGCCGACCTGCCGATACCGGTGAGAGCGAACAGGGCGTGAGTTCTTGGACCGTGTTTCGCGAACACCCTCGCACTGCCCTTCATCCAGAACTCGCGTAATCAATGGTGGCAGGAACGCTGGAGGAGACGGGAAGGCCCGTCTGCGACGACAGAACCAGTTTCGAGGACGCCGTCGGCAGCGGGTCGGCATGGCCCCAAAATCGGACCACCGCACGCACGTAGCGCGCCAGTCGATATCGCGGATGCGCATGAGTTCGCTTTGAGATGGAGGACATCTGGCGATGTCGACGTACTCGGACGGATCGTAGATCCAGCGGGCAGGCGCCAGGACGCGCAATCGTTCGCATGAGAGGCCCTCCCCATGGCGTACCACATTGCCGACGAGCAGTAGCTCCGCCAGGAAGGCGTCGAGGCCCAGGGTGGCCAAATTGAGGCCCGCGTGCATCGCGCCGAGCTTCAAAAGGATTTCGTATCGAGCGTTCCTGCTCGAGCGTTCCTGCCGCCTCGCGGCGCGGCAACGTCCGAGACGACCGCGCGCACCCAGGCGCTGAGCTGGCGTTCGAATGCCGCCTCCAAAATCAGCGCGAAAGCTTCCGCCGCTCCGTTGGCAGTGTAATTGTCGACCTGCGCCTCGGCTAGAGCTGCTGCCTTTCGGACTGAGTCGACCGAGGTAGCGGTCAGACAGCCGCTGTGATTCCATAGTGTCCTGACCACGGAGGGCATGATGGCACGAGCCTTGTCTCTGGACTTGCGCGAGCGAGTGGTCGCCGCCATCGAGGCGGGTGCTTCGTGCAAACAGGCGGCGGAGCGGTTCGGGGTCGCCAAGGCGAGCGCGATCCGCTGGCACGCGCGGTTTCGGGCCGAGGGCGAGATCGCCGCCAAACCGATGGGCGGCGACCGGCACTCGCATCGGATCGAAGCGCATGCTGCTGCCATCCTGCAGGCCTGCGCGGCACGGCCGTCGATCTATCTGCGCGAGGTGAAGGACGCGCTGGAAGAGAACGGGGCCACGGCGAGCCTGAGCGGGCTGTCGCGCTTCTTCCGACGCCACGGCATCACACGGAAAAAGGGGATCTGCACGCCGCCGAGCAAGGCCGTCCGGACGTGATGGAGGCGCGCGCGGCGTGGTTCGAGGGGCAGCTCGACCTCGACCCCGAGCGCGTCGTGTTCCTGGACGAAACGGCGACCGCCACCAACATGGAGCGGCGCACCAAAGCATACTTTGCAAGCCGAGATGGCGCCGGACGGAGACCTGGGGTAAAGTGCTAGGCTATAATAGCTTGCGGGATGGTTATGGTTTCGGGCTTCTACAAGACGGAGATGGGGGTCAGGTGCTTTCACCCATCGACGCCTCGATCTCCCTCTGAGAAGGATGTAATCGACCTCGTCGAGCGTGCCGCCGATGCCGTGAGGCGTTTCGACCAGAGCCTCGCAACATGGAAGGAGCCAAGCGTTGTGGGTCGCTTGTTCGCCCGGTTGGATGCTGTCAGTTCCGCCGGTGCGGAAGGCTCGACCACCACCTTCACGGACCTGCTTGAATACGAGTCTTCGCTCAAGTCGGCCCCGGACGTGGCGGATGCTGCATCTGTGGCCGCCCTCGTGGAGGCGACGGAGGAAGCCGCCGACCATAGCCTGCCCGTGACTTGCCGGCGGCTGCATCGACGCCTTTTCGAGCGGGGCTCGCCGTTACAAGCCTCAGACGCGGGGGAGTGGAAAGCACGGCCGAACCGGACGATGGACCCCGACTCGCCGGGCGGCATGTTCGCCTACGCAGCTCCGTCGTCGGTCACTGCCCTGCTCGACGAGTGGCAGCGGCTCGTCATGGACAACGATGGCGGTGTGCACGAAGTGGCGCGCCAATGTCTCGGGCATTGGATGTTCGAGCACATTCACCCGTTCCGGGACGGCAACGGTCGGGTCGGACGGCTGCTTGTTCCCGTCGTCCTCCGACGCAAGGGGGTCACTCGGGCCACCAGCGCCTTCGTCTCGGAAGGCGTCTACTTCGACAAGCAACTCTACGTGGAGGCGCTCAAGGGCGCCCGCATCTCCGGCGACATGCTGGGGTGGACGAGGCTGATGCTCGGCTTCATGGCTCAGGGGGCAGAGGCGAACCTCGGGAGATTGCAGCGGCTGGCGGCGATCGAGACGGAATGGCGGGACGTCACAGGGTGCTTTCGGTCCGATGGGGCGATCCACAGGATCGTGCCCTTCGCGCTCACCCGCCCGGCCTTCACGATCACGGACGCCACGCGGGTGTTGGGCGGAACCTTCGCGTCGGTCAACAACGCCGTTGCAAAGCTGGTCGACCTTGGCCTTCTATCGGAGGCAACGGGCGGCCGGCGGGACCGGTTGTTCCACGCGCCTGCGGTCCTGGATGTGTTCGACTGGTTCCGTGTGCCCAGGCCGACGGAGGACGAAATAAATGGTCCAGGCGGACCCTGAGACCCGTTCATGCAGATGGAAGAGAACGCGCGTTGAAGGTGTGAGCCCCAAGCGATCTGGGCTGTCGGCTGGCCCTCTCGGACGAGGTCAGAACGAAGTCATGCATCAGGAAGAAGGTCGCCGCGGCGGCGATGCGGGAGATCCGGCGGCTTCCCCCGACGGGTGGAAGGTCACGGCCATTCTGGGGCTTGTCGGCGAGTGAGCGGTGCGTCGGTCGGAATGCACCGATAGGTCCTTGAACGTGCGTCCAGCCTCTCGAGCGCATGATCGACGCCAAGTCGGCAGGCAGGATCGCAGGTGTACGGCTTGGGCTGGGCTCAGCCCGATGCAAGCCACGAGCGCGGCGAGTGCCGATCTGTCGTGGATATTTCGCGCAACGGCAGATCCACATGCCGGCCATAGACTTCGTCACACAGGCGGCGAGCTTCTTCGTGCGCTTCGCTCCAGTCGCTGAAATCCTTGTACCACGATTTGGGACCGCCCTTTTCGCCGGAGTTCCATCTGTACCCGGACGCTTTCAACCCTTCCTTGCCTGCGTATGGAGCACCGAGGGCCCAGAGCCTGACGTTCGGCTGGTCGATCCGGGCAAGCAGGACATCCAACACGGTGCGGCCTGACCTGGGCAGTAGGCGGCCCAAGATCTCGACCCCCGCCCAGCAGTCGTCCAACCCCCTGTGGGCGGTGTAGAAGAAGCCAAAGGACGCCGCCACCGCCTCCAGGCCGGCCGACTTGAGGCCTTCCTCCTTCCATGGCACATCCTGGTGCGAACAGGCCCAACGCAGCTCCCGAAAGACCGGAAAGACCTTTTCCAGGAAGCTGCGGTCGAACGCAGCGTTGTGCGCCAGGACCAGTGAGGATCTCCCCAGCCACGATGGCAGGTCAGCCGCCGTCATGGTCTTCCCCCGCACTGCGTCGTCGTCGATACCGGTGAGGGCGGTGATCGCCGGTGGGATGGGGCTTGAGGGCTGCAGCAAGCCCGAGAAAGGAACGTGAGTCGCAAGCACCTCGCCGGCAAGACTGTAGGAGAAGGGCACCATGGCCACCTCGATGATCTCATCGACATCGGCCCTCAATCCGGTGGTTTCCACGTCCACGAACACGCCAAGTTGCGAACCGACATGCCCGAGGAAGTCGACCGGGGTAGCCGGTTCGATCCGCCGAAGTATCTTGAATCGGCCGGTGCGCTCGAGTCGCAATGCCTGGTTTTCCATCTCGTCCTCATGCGGTTCGTGGATCGCTTTAGTCTTCGTCATCGAGTGCATGATGAAGCTCCAGTCCGGTGGATTTCCGAGAAGATGGTCGGCGTCCGAGCATCCGAGCCGTCGAGCCGTCGAGCCGGGCGTGCGCCGCGTGGCATTGGGCTGTCCTGTCGAGATGACGCGGATTCGACTAGGTCGACGGTCGGGGATGGCTGCAACTCACCCGTGTTCCGGATCGGCGTAGGCCGGAAGGTTGCCCAGGTGCTCCCGAATTTCTTCGATCGATGCAGGCCTGAAATCCCAGGCATCCACCCCGACGTCCAGCGACAGGGAATTGCCGGGTAGCTTGCCATGCGAATGGCCATAGAGGTGGATCGCACCGTGGTGTAAGCCGGGCCAGACGCGGAGACCGTAGTGGCACATCACGATGCGTTTGCCGGCCGACTGCACGACGGCGAGGTGAACCGGGGGGGCGCTCCAGGGAAGCGCGAGCGTCGCTCCGTTGTCGTGGTTGCCGATCACGAGCCGCTTCCTGCCGTTGAGCCGGTCGAAGATCTCCCTCTTGAGATCCCCGCCGCCACGAAATCCGAAGTCGCCAAGGTGCCAAACTTCGTCATGCCGCCCGACGGCCCTGTTCCAGCGATTGACCATCGTCTCGTTCATCTCGTCGACGTCGGCGAATGGCCTCGCGCACAGTTCAATGATCGCCCTGTGTCCGAAATGATGGTCCGAGGTGAAAAACATCGGCGTTCTCCCGCATCGAGCTTATCGGCTGCCCCAAAATGCCCGCCCAGCCGCGAAGCGACACGCGACGACCGACGTCGCACATGGGCGGGGTGGATCAATGTAGATCCGACATTTAAGACGTGGACATCTGAAGAGGTACATTCCGCCGACCGAACGACATTGCCGGATCCGTCGACGTTGCTTGCAGGCCCGCAAAAGGCATTGCGGCGTTACAGACATAACGGGAGACGGAGCCGAGCCTCTTGAACTGCATCCGCCTGGCCAACCGTCCGTCTGGCTTGCTGAGTGGATCTCAGGCGAGTTTCAGCGCTGCGCCGCCCACCGTTGCAAATGGTGGCCAGCGGCTCCCGCCCTCAAGGACATTCCCGTCAGCGGATCGGCTCGATGCCAAGGGAGTTGATGATGTCTTCCCATTCAGCCTGGCCAATTCCTTCGTCCGGCTCGAGCACTGCACAGATGGAGAAGGGATTTCGGACTTTCGTCACGCTGCGCATCATCCGAGTGGGCGGCAATTCGGCGGGAACGCCGACGCCGAATGCCTGCCGCTTCTCGATCGGCTTGGACGGGAGTTGCAGCCGCAGCCTTGCCTCGGCCTCGCTGCCCACGAGGCACCGTCGCTCGGCAACCCTGGACGTCAGGGAGCGCGATGAGGGCAGCTTGGCAAGTCGCTGCCGCAGGACTTCGGCTCTGCTCGCGGTTGGCCTGCGGTTCGTGGGCTGCGGCAGCCTCACTCCCGTGTCACCTTTGAAGACTTCGTTCTCGTGCAACATGACTTGCTCCAAAACTCGGGAAGGGGTTCGGCTGGAAAAGCTGGGGATAAACGATCTTGCGTGGCCTTGATGGAACCGCTGAGGCTGGGGAGACGATGAAGCAGGGTCGCACGGAGCGGGCAGGGAACCTCAGCCCCGACCGCGCCGCTCTGTGTCCTTTCGGAAAGGGGAACGCCGCTTGGGACGGACGTAGGGACCTGCGAGATGCAGGCGCGGACGACTGAACGACGGATGCACGGCTTTCGGATTGCGGTTGCATCCGGCGTTGCCTGACGCGGCGACGCCAAGCAGTCCTTCACGCGGTGGCAATTGAAGGGGAAAGGCGGGGGGGCCGAAGGAGCCTTCGGCCCCCCTGTCGACTTGCGGCGTCGCCATGTGTCCGTGTCGGGGTGGCATCCCGAAGCGATGCAGGCCCGCTCGGACTTGCTCCCCCGACATCACGCGGGCCGTCGTCAGCGATCGCGCCAGCCATTCGACGGCACGCCGGTGAGTGCGCAGCAGGTCGAGAGCCTCGGAATAAAGTCGGGATATTTCCATGTCGACCTGGCGACGGAATTCCGAATCTTGGCCGAGCAGGATCCCGACCTCGTCCGGATGAGCGCGAAACGAGAGTGTCTCACCGAGGCCATAGGAAGCATGCAGGCCGGCGATCACCCGCGTGACTTGCCCTATGTCCGACTCCGCGGTGCCGCCGTGTCCGACGGAGCGGGAACCCAGGACGACGTCTTCGGCCGCCGCCCCGGAAAGGGCCACCATGGCCCAGCTTTCAAGATCCGCCCGCGTCGGCAGCTTGGGGAGCGATGCCTGGACGTAGGACACCTCGCCAGCCGAGCCGAGTCGCTCGACGACCCTTACCGTGTCGATGAGGAAGCCTGTCGCGCATGCCGCGACGGCATGCCCCGCCTCGTGGATCGCGCACCTCAGCCGATCCGCCTCCGACCACGATGAATCCGAGAAGAGGCATTCCATGAGGTCGGGGACGGAAACCTCGCGGCCGGCGACCCCGGCGCGCCTGCGGGCGTTTCGAACCAGGGCCGCGAGGTCAGCGCCGCTCATTCCGGCGGTCGCCAAGGCAGCGGAGGAAAGATCCACGCCTTCGAGTTGGCCGTCGAGGTGCGTGCGGATGATCGCCTCCCGTTCGACGGCCTTCTCGGGAAATCCCACGTGGATGACCGTCTCCAGACGGCCCGGCCTGATCAAGGCAGTGTCCAGCTGCGCCGCATGGTTCGTCGTTCCCACGATGATCAGGTTCCGCGTCACACCCGACGTCGCGCTGTCCAGGCAGGTGAGGACGTACGTGATCACCGGAGTCCACCAATCGCGCCCCCGAGCGTCCATGGTGGCGCGATTAGGCAAGGCGTCCAGCTCGTCGACGAGCACGACGGCCGTGCCCAGGGCCCGAGCGGTCTCCCATACCTTCGCTATCTCCTTTATGACGCTGTCCAGGTGGCCCGGCGAATCGGCGAACCACGATCCGACGGACGTGGCGACAAGCGGGAGCTTCGAGGTGCGAGCGAGGCTGCGCACCAGGGTGGTCTTGCCCGTGCCCGGCGGCCCCGCGAAAACCGCCCGACAATTCGTGGGAAAGGGTGCGCTCCCTCGTTTCCAGGCGTCGAGATCGGCGATCAGCGTTGTGCACCAATCCATGGCCGCTCCATAGCCGTGCAGTCGATCGAGGGTGGGAACGCCTTCGAGCGTGGCGTCCACGACCGTTTTGGAAGCCGTCGCACTGGCAAGGCGTCGCATGCATTCCGCCGGTGTCGAGTCTGGGCGAATGCACGCGACGATGTCGTTGAAGTTCAGGCCTTGGGCCAAGGATTCCGGGGCTCCTCGGGGACGCCGGCCGGTCACCATCGTCACCACCGCCTTGATCACCTGATCGCTTGGGCGTGCAATCGTGACCGTGTGATCGGCGGCGGCAAGCAGGCACGAGGGAAGGTCGCGGGCCGGGTTGTCCGACACGCCGAGCACGCGATGACCTTGCGAAAGTGCCTTGACGATCGCCGAGGCGCTTTCCTCTTTCTTGGCGGGACGGACCTCCCTCGAGGCCAGGACCATGTCCCAGCGCGAAATGGCTCGTGCGGCCTTCGCCATCGGCTCGATCCACTCGTTGGAAGGCACATGGATCAAGAGCGCGGAAATGCGCGGCGCGTTCGCCCGCAGGGCTCGTGCTTGATGCCGAGTCAAGGAAGCAAGCAGCGCGAGTTTCGGAAGGACCTCGTCCGCGGCCGTTTTGGCGGCTTCCTTCCGCCCAGTGGCCATTTCCGCGCCCGTGGCCTTCAGGCCTTCGGACTCGTCTTCCATCGTCGGGTCGAAGAAATCTTCGGGTTTGTCAGCAGAAGGGCACATTCGAATGCTCCATCAATGCAGCGGTGGAGAACAGTGAAATAGGCAGGACCGGCGATTGTCAAATATCTAGATATCTACTAGTCGCGCGAACCGGTCCCACGCCGGTTTCGTAAGTCGATTTGAAACGGCAAACATTGCAGTCATTCCAGGTACTTGTCTTTCATTAACTACAATTTCAGTTCCGCCGTCGCTGCGTCGGCCGCTTGTCGCATGGCGCGACCTGGATGTTGCATTTCAACCTGTCGGCATCGATTTCGTGAACCGCCCGGGACTCTTGCGGGTGCCGATGCACAGGGGAGGTGGACGCTTGCGCCCCGGTGAAAGTGGCCTCAGTCTAGAGCTGAATCCGATCAGGTTGCATCATAGCCTGCGGCGGCGAAGTAGTTTGCGCATTCGCTCGGCGGGAACAGATCGATAAGGCGCCCGATTGCGGTCCACAGGCCATTGACGGTTCGCTCGGCGGCCTTGCGGAGCAGCGACTTGAGCTTGGCGAAGGCGTTCTCGATAGGATTGAAGTCGGGGCTGTAGGGCGGGAGGTACAGCAGGCGTGCTCCTGCAGCCTCAATCATCTCGCCGACCCTTGGCCCTTTGTGGCCGGGCAGATTGTCCATGACGACGATGTCGCCTCTGCGCAACTCGGGGACGAGGATCTTGGCCACGTAGGTCTCGAAGGCGTCCCGGTTGATCGGGCCGTCGATGACAAAAGGTGCGATGAAGCCCCGTAACGTAAGGGCGCCCACAAAGGTGGTCGTCTTCCAATGGCCGTGCGGGACGCTGACACGGAGGCGCTCGCCCCGGAGGCAGCGCCCATAGGGACGTGCCATATTGGTTTTTGCCCAGGTCTCGTCGATGAAGACCAGGCGCTCAGGATCGAGATCAAGTTGCCCGGCGAACCAGGCTTCGCGCCGGCTCACGATGTCGGGACGGTTCTGCTCACTGGCGTGGGCAGTCTTTTTTTGCGCGTGATCCCGTGGCGCCGGAAGAAGCGCTGGAGCGTGCCGAAGCCGAACACGAGACCCTGCTCGGCGAGACGGCTGCGCATTTCCTGGATCGTGCGGTCGCGGTCGGGGCCGCGCGCCGCCAGGACGGTCTCGGCGTGAGCCTCAATGTGATGAGACTTGCGATCACCACCCAAGGCTTTCGGCCGGGCATCACCCTGCTCGCGCTCACGCGTTCGCCACCGGCTGACACTCGCCGCACTTACCCCAAAACGCTCACCTGCGGCCCGGTGGGTCATGCCGCCGGCGACCGCGGCCAGAACTCGTACCCGAAGGTCAAACGACGGAGCTGTTGACATGTCCGCCAGCCTCCAGCCCGGCAGACAGGCTGAATCACCTCACAGCCGATTTGGGAATCACGATTCACTCAGACAGGGTTCCGCTCTAGGAACTGTGGACTCTAATAGGTTTTGTGGCGTGAGAGACTGTGATTCAAGGC
>NZ_JARPVX010000060.1:0-23279 GCF_033947565.1 Lichenihabitans sp. Uapishka_5 | reverse complement strand
ACCGAGAACTACACTCTCTCCGTCGTCGGCAGCGTCAGATGTGTATAAGAGACAGATCCCGCGAAGTCACGCGAGGCCATCCGCCTGTCGCATGCGGTGCATGGGGTGCGGTTCTTCACGGTCGACCACCCGAGCGAGCTGGCCAAGCTGGTGGAGGAAACCCGGGGCGCCGCGGCCGAAACCAGCGTCGCGGTCCGGATCGCGGTCCATGCGGAAGCGTCCCGCTACGCCTTGTCGACCAAGTTCGGCGCCGCCCCGGATCTCGCGGTAGAGCTGCTGGTCGCGGTGCGGCAGGCCGGGTTCCGCACCGGCCTGTCGTTCCATGTCGGGTCGCAATGCCTCGACCCGAAAGCCTTCGGCCAGGCCCTGCTGATCTGCCGCGACGTGCTGCGGCGCGCCGGAACCGACATCGACCTCCTGAACATGGGCGGCGGCTTCCCGGCGCCTTATCCGGGCGACGCCGCCGGCCGCCTCGACGATTACTTCAACGCCGCCGAACTCGGCCGGCGGGCGCTCGGGCTGTCGCCCGACTGCTTGATCCTGTGCGAGCCGGGCCGCGCGCTCGTGGCCACGGCCGCCAGCGTCGTCACCCGGGTGCTGATGCGTAAGAGCGACGTGCTGTATTGCAACGACGGGATCTACGGCAACCTGCAGGAACTGCGCAGCCCGAAGGAGCGCCGCCCGGCCCGGGTCATCACCCAGGACGGCGGCATCCGCCAGGGCCAGGCCGCTTTCCGGGTCTACGGCCCGACCTGCGATTCCGACGATGTGCTGGGCGCCCCCTTGCTGCTGCCCGAGGACGTCCGGGAAGGCGACTGGATCGAGCTCGGCATGATGGGCGCCTATAGTTCGGCCACGCGCACGCCCTTCAACGGGTTCTCGGCCCATGCCACCATCCAGGTGCCGGGCTGATCCGGTGAACACGGCATCGGGGGCTGGCGGGCACGCCAGGGCCCGGTCCGGCGCCACGCTTCTCGGCATCGTCGGCATCGTGCTTTGGGCCACCGAGACCGGGCTCGCCAGTCTCACGACTAGGCTGCCGGCCTTTGAGGTCACGGGGCTGGCCTTTGCGGCGGCGGCGCTGTTGTCGCCCTTTGCCTGGTGGATCAGCGGCGACGGCCCGGGCGCCGCCTTTCGCCAGCCCTGGTGGGTCTGGGCCGTGACGGTGCCGAGCCTCGTGGCCTATCACGCCTGCATTTATTTCGCCGTGCATCGCGCCCCGGCCGCCCCGGCGGCGCTGCTGCAGGGCTGCACGCCCTTGTTCATCGTGTTCGGCTCGGCGCTGCTGCCTGGGCGGCGGCTGCGCTGGTGGCATGTCGCGGGCGCCGTGGCCGGGCTCGAGGGCTTGGTGGCGCTGTCGATCGACGGCCAGGGGCTCGGGGCGCTCGCGGGTGGCGCCTCGGCCGCCCTGCTGTTGATCGGCATTGCGGCGGGTTTGTGGGGGCTTTATTCGCTGCTGACGAGCCGCTTCGGCGGCGTGCCGACCTCCGCCATGGGGACGTTCTACGCGGCCTCCGCCGTGCTGGCGCTCGTCTGCCACGCGAGCTTCGAGGCCTGGGTGCCGCCGAGCCCCGCCCAATGGGCCGCGATGGCGGCGCTCGGGCTGCTGCCGATGGGGCTGGCCCTGTTCCTTTGGGACCACGGCTTGAAGCAGGGCGACGTCCAGGCGCTCGGCGTCGCCTCCTATGTGGAGCCGCTGGTGGGCGCCGGCCTGGTGGTGGCCATGGGCCAGGGCGAATTGCGCTGGTCGATGCTGGTGTCGGGCCTCGTCATCATCGGCGGCGCTGTGCTGGGGGCCGCCAACGCCTTCGGCGACGGCGACGACGCCCCGCGAGCCACCCCCCTGCCCGACTGGCTGCCGCCCGACCTTCGCCGCCGGCTGCGGGCCGCGGCCGGCCAGGACGGCACGACGGTGGAGCTGTTCGTCCAACACCGGCTCGAAGACGCGCTGCGCACCCCCGGGCCACGCCGCGCCGTTTGACGGCGCTACAACACCGTGCGGATCGCAAAGGCTGACTGGATGCGGGCGACGCCCGGCAGGCGCGCCAGCACCTCGCGGTGGATCACCTCGTAGGCTCCCGCATCAGCGGCCTCGACGCGCAGCAGGTAGTCGGCCCCGCCGGTCATCAACAGGCATTGCCGGATCTCCGGATAGCGCAGGATGGCGGCCTCGAAGCGGTCGAGGAATTCCTCGGTCTGCCGCTCGAGCGTGATCTGCACCATGGCCACCAGCCCGCCCGCTTCGCCGGCCGACACCACGGCCGTGTAGCCCCGGATCACCCCGGCTTCCTCGAGCAACCGCACCCGCCGCAGGCAGGCCGATTGCGACAGGCCGACGGCCGCCGCAAGCTTCATGTTGCTGGAGCGGCCATCCTGCCGCAGCAGACGCAGCAGGGTGCGGTCGATCGGATCGAGGCGCGGCAGGATCTGGCTCGGGTTCGAAGGATCAGCGGAAATCTCGGCACCGTTTCGCAGATGCTGCCGCATTTCCGAAGCACATTCGCAGCCGCCGTGATTACACTGCGGTAGTGCGCGTTTGAGGTGATCGGTGACCCTTCCCGTTTGGCAGACCGAGCTTGACGACGCGGCCGGCGCCGTTCTGACGGTCGACCTCGGGGCGCTGCGGGCCAATTACCTGTGGCTCGCCGCCGCGGTGGCGCCAGCCGCCTGCGCGGCCGTCGTCAAGGCCGACGCCTATGGGCTTGGCGCCGCCGCGGTGGCGCCGGTGCTTTACCGTGCGGGCTGCCGCGACTTCTTCGTGGCCCACCTGTCGGAAGCCGTGGCGCTGCGGCCGCTGCTGCCGGCCGATGCCGCCCTGATGGTGCTGAACGGGCTGCAGCCCGGCACTGACGCCGCCTGTGCGGCAGCCGGCGCCGTGCCGGTGCTGAACAGCCTGGAGCAGGCCGAATCCTGGGCCGACTTTGGCCTGCGGGAGGGCCGCCGCCTGCCGGCCGTGGTGCAGCTCGATACCGGCATGTCGCGCCTCGGCCTGCCGCCGGACGAGTTCGACGCGCTTCTGGCGCAGCCCAAGCGGCTGGCCGCCCTCGATGTGGTGCTGGCGATGAGCCACCTCGCTTGTTCCGACGAGCCCGGCCACCCGGCCAATGCGGCGCAGCACCGCTGCTTCAGCCGCCTGCTCGAGCGCCTGCCCGGCACCCGCGTGTCGTTTGCCAATTCAGGCGGCATCCTGCTCGACCGAAGCTTCCACCACGACCTCGCCCGGCCGGGCGTGGCGCTTTACGGCGTCAACCCGACGCCCGATGCCGCGCACGGGCTGCGGCCGGTGGTGCGGCTCGACGCGCGGGTGATCCAGCTGCGCACCATCCCGGCCGGCACCGCCGTGGGCTACGGGGCCGCTTTCGTGGCGGCACGCCCCAGCCGCATCGCCACGATCGCGGTCGGCTATGCGGATGGCTGGCCGCGTCACCTCGGCGGCGCCGGGGCGGCTTACGTGGACGGCGTGCGCCTGCCCATCGCGGGCCGGGTGTCGATGGACAGCATCACGCTCGACGTCACGGACCTGCCGGAGGGCCGGCTCCGGCGCGGCAGCACGGTGGAACTCCTCGGCCCGCATCAGAGCCTCGACCAGGTGGCGGCCGAGGCCGGCACCATCCCCTACGAGATCCTCACCGGTCTCGGCCACCGCTACGCCCGCCGCATCCTCGACGCCTCCAACGAAGGGACTCCCCCATGAAGGTCACGGTTCTCGGCAGCGGCGTCATCGGCGTCACCTCGGCCTATTACCTGGCGCAGGCCGGTCACCAGGTGACGGTGATCGACCGGCAGGCCGGCCCGGCGCTTGAA
Source organism: Lichenihabitans sp. Uapishka_5 (assembly GCF_033947565.1). Lineage (NCBI taxonomy): Bacteria > Pseudomonadati > Pseudomonadota > Alphaproteobacteria > Hyphomicrobiales > Lichenihabitantaceae > Lichenihabitans > Lichenihabitans sp. Uapishka_5. The sequence goes on along the minus strand of NZ_JARPVX010000060.1, from coordinate 19,475 downwards.
ACGAGCTACGCCAATGCGGGCGAGATCAGCCCCGGCTATGCGTCGCCCTGGGCCGCGCCCGGCATCCCGCAAAAGGCCATCAAATGGCTGTTGATGCGCCACGCCCCGTTGGTGGTGCGGCCGCGCCTCGATCCCGCCATGGCGTCCTGGCTCGCCCAGATGCTGCGCAACTGCACGGGCGTGCGCTACGGCATCAACAAGGGCCGCATGGTACGGCTCGCCGAATACAGCCGCGACGTGCTGATCGCGCTGCGGGCCTCGACCGGCATCCGCTACGACGACCGCCAGGGCGGCACCCTGCAGCTGTTCCGCGAACAAAAGCAGCTCGACGGCATCGGCAAGGACGTGGCGGTGCTGAAGGCCGACGGCGTGCCGTTCGAAGTGCTCGATCCGGCGGGCTGCATCGCGGTCGAGCCGGCGCTGGCCCATGTGCGCCACCGCTTCGTCGGCGGCCTGCGGCTGCCGGGCGACGAGACGGGCGACTGCTTCCTGTTCACGCAGCGGCTCGCCGCACTGGCGGAAGCGGCCGGCGTGGTGTTCCGCTACGGCACCACGGTGCGCCGGCTGCTGGCAGAGGGCGGCCGCATCACCGGCCTCAAGACGGACGCCGGCTTCGAGGCGGCCGAAGCCGTCGTGGTGGCGCTCGGCTCCTACGCGCCGCCGATGCTGAAGCCGCTCGGCATCGCGCTGCCGGTCTACCCGGTGAAGGGCTATTCGCTGACGGTGCCGATCGCCGATCCGGGCCGGGCGCCCGAATCCACCGTGATGGACGAAACCTACAAGATCGCCATCACCCGCCTCGGCGACCGCATCCGGGTCGGCGGCATGGCGGAAATCTCGGCCTTCAGCACCGATCTGCCGGACCGTCGGCGGGCCACGCTGGAGATGTCGGTCGGCGAGCTGTTCCCCGGCGGCGACCTCGCCCGCGCCAGCTTCTGGTCCGGGCTCAGGCCGATGACACCGGACGGCACGCCGGTGATCGGCCGCACGGTCTACGACAACCTGTGGCTCAACACCGGCCACGGCACGCTCGGCTGGACCATGGCCTGCGGCTCGGGCCGCGTCCTCAGCGACCTGATGAGCGGCCGTCGCGCCGATATCGCCACGGCCGACTTTGGCCTCGAGCGTTACCGGGCGCAGGACGTCGCAGCATGACGCGGGGCTGCGTCAGCTGCAGGTCGCCTCATTCCGGGGCGCGGCGTAGCCGAACCTGAAACCCGTGTGCTGCAACCTGGATCGCCGAGGCTCCCCGGTTCCGGCTCTCCGCTGACGCTGCGGCCGGAATGAGAAAGGTGGTCGCCATCGGCACAGATACGCCTCAGCCGGCCGCCGCCATGCGCTGGTTGGCCGGAACCGCATTGGCGATGATCTCGCCAAAGGGGCCGGCGTTCTTGGCCGGGCCGCGGTCGGTGCCGGTGGTGCTCTTCAACGGCAGCTTGGGGAACACCAGTTCGGCGAAGCGGTAGCATTCCTCGAGGTGCGGATAGCCCGACAGGATGAAGCGGTCGATGCCGAGCGCCATATATTCCTTCATGCGGGCCGCCACCTCGTCCGGGTTGCCGACCAGCGCCGTGCCGGCGCCGCCCCGCACCAGCCCGACCCCGGCCCACAGGTTGGGGCTCACCTCGAGGTTGCCGCGCCCACCCGCCGACAGTTGCGCCATGCGCTGCTGGCCGACGGAATCGTAGCGCGCAAAGGTTTTCCGCGCCGTCGCGATAGCCTCGTCGTCGACATGGCGGATCAGGTCGTCGGCTGCGGCCCAGGCTTTCTTCGAGGTTTCGCGCACAATGACGTGCAGCCGGATGCCATAGGAGAAGCTGCGGCCGCGCTCAGCCGCCACGGCCTTGGCGGCCGCGATCTTGGCCGCCACATCGGCCGGCGGCTCGCCCCAGGTCAGGTAGGTGTCGACATGCTTGGCCGCCACCTGCATGCCGGCCTCCGAGGAGCCGCCGAAATACAGCGGCGGATAGGGCGCCTGCACGGGCGGGTACAGCAGGTGCCCCTTCTCGATCCGCAGGTGCTCGCCGTTGAAGGTGGTCTCCTCCCCCTGCAACAGGCGGCGGTAGATCTCCAGGAATTCGTCCGTCACGGCATAGCGGGCGCCGTGATCCATGAAGATGCCGTCGCCCTTGGCCTCCTGCGGGTCGCCGCCGGTGACGACGTTGACCAGCAGCCGCCCTTCCGAAATGCGGTCGAGCGTCGCCGTCATGCGGGCCGCCACCGCCGGCTCCTGCAGGCCGGGCCGCACCGCCACCAGGAAGCGGAGCCGCTTCGTCAGCGGCACCATGGCGGAGGCGATGACCCAGGAATCCTCGCACGAGCGGCCGGTCGGCAGCAGCACCCCGAAATACCCGAGGTCGTCGGCCGCGCGGGCGATCTGTCCGAGGTAGTTGAGCGACACGTGCCGGGCCCCCGTCTCGCTCGCGAGGTAGCGGCCATCGCCATGGGTCGGCAAAAACCACAGGACGTCGGCGGCTTCGGCGGGCGCCGGCAGGTCGAGGTTGCTCATGGTCGGTCTCGGGCTCTTGGCGGGGCGGATCGGCCCCGGGCGTGAAGGAAACGGCGCTGCGGCGCGAAGGGTGCCGCGATCCGCCAGGGCGTCAGGGTGTCGGCGTCAGAACGGCTTCGCCGACCGACACGGGCTTCGGCAACAGTTTCAGGGCCGCAAAGGTGTCGGCCACCTTCTGCTGTTCGGCCATCACGGCCGGCGTCACGCGGGAAACGCCGAAACCCTGTCGGCCGATGGCGGTCGCCACCACGGCGGCCGGCAGTCGCACCGAAGTCGCGACGGTGTCGACCACGCTGGCCGGGTCCCGCTCGATCTTGCGGTCGACGGCGTCGAGCGCCGCCACCACGGCATCGACGGCGGCCGCGTTCTCGGCCGCAAAGCGGCGCGGCGCCAGATAGAATTGCGTGTTGGGGACCAGATTCTCCCCGGTCACCAGCGTCCGAGCGCCGGTCGCGGCCTGGGCGGCCGCCAGGTAAGGGTCCCAGATCGCCCAAGCATCGACGGAGCCGCGCTCAAAGGCCGCGCGGGCATCGGCGGGCGCCAGGAACACCGGATGGATGTCGGCATAGGACAGGCCTGCCGCCTCGAGGGCCCGCACCAGCAGGTAATGCACGTTGGAGCCCTTGTTGAGCGCCACCGACTTGCCCTTCAGGTCGGCCACATTGGCGATGGCGCTCCCCTTCGGCACCAGGATGGCCTCGCCTTTCGGCGCAGGCGGCTCGTTCGCCACATAAACGATGCTCGACCCGGCCGCCTGGGCGAAGATCGGCGGCGCTTCGCCGGTGAGGCCGAAATCGAGCGCCCCGGCGTTCATCGCTTCGAGCAGCTGCGGCCCGGCCGGGAACTCCGTCCATGTTACGTCGTAGCCGAGCGGCTTCAGCCGGCCATCGAGGCTGCCTTCCGCCTTCAGCAACAATAATGTTCCATATTTTTGGTAGCCGATACGAATGGTCCTGTCGGCCGCCTGTGCGGAACCGATGCCCAGCAGAACGGCGATCACGATGGCGAGAGGGACGCGTTTCATCAATTCTACCGGCTTGGCCACATGGCAAAGGGAGCTTGCATGATCTATTGTACTAGTCAACGATAGAGCATCATACGGAGCGACGATGAGCATCCTGGTTCGAGACGGCGTCGGGGTTCGGCCCCGGGCCGCCGTGGCCCCACGGCGCCGTTCCGGCGTGCCCGCGGCGGCTTGGGCCGGGTTGCAGCCCTGGCTGCTGCCGATCGCCCTGGTGGGCCTGTGGCAGGCCGCCTGCATGGCCGGCCTCGTGCCCGAAACCGTGCTGCCGCGCCCGTCCGCCGTGCTGGCCACCGGCTGGGCCATGGTCCGCACGGGCGAGTTGCCGGCCGCCATGGCGGTCAGCTTCGGGCGCGCGCTGGCCGGCCTCGTGGTCGGCGGCGGCATCGGGTTCGCGCTCGGCCTCGCCAACGGCCTGTCGCGGCGAAGCGACCGCTGGACCGACACGACGCTGCAGATGCTGCGCAACGTGCCGCATCTGGCGCTGATCCCGCTGGTGATCCTGTGGTTCGGCATCGGCGAGGGCGCCAAGCTGTTCCTGGTGGCGCTCGGCGTGTTCTTCCCGGTCTACCTCAACACACTGCACGGCATCCGAACGGTCGACCCGCAGTTGATCGAGATGGGCCGCTCCTACGGCATGAGCACGGCGACGCTGTTCCGCCGCGTGGTGCTGCCCGGCGCCCTGCCGTCGATCTTCGTCGGCCTGCGCTTCGGCCTCGGCATCATGTGGCTGACCCTGATCGTCGCCGAAACCATCGCGGCCCAGAGCGGCCTCGGCTACATGGCCATGCAGGCGCGCGAGTTCATGCAGACCGACGTGATCGTGCTGGCCATCCTGATCTATGCCCTGCTGGGCAAGCTGGCCGACTGGACCGCAACGCTCGGCGAGCGCTGGGCCATGCCGTGGAGGATCGCCCGATGAGCAGCATCCCCGAGGCCGCATCCCCGACCGGCGTCGCGGTGCGGCTCGAGCGTGTGTCGCGCAGCTTCGGCCCGCACGCGGTGCTGAAGGCGCTCGACCTGACGGTGGCGCCCGGCCAGTTCCTGGCCGTGGTGGGGCGCAGCGGCTCGGGCAAGAGCACGCTGCTGCGCCTGCTCTGCGGCCTCGACCAGCCGACCGGCGGGCAGGTGTTGTTCGACGGCGGGCCGGCCCGAGCCGGCGTGGCACGCCTGATGTTCCAGGAACCGCGGCTGCTGCCCTGGGCCAGCGTGATCGACAATGTGATGGTGGGCCTCAGGCCCGGCACGCCGGCGGCCGCCAAGGCGGAGCGCGCCCGCGCGGCGCTGGCCGCGGTGGGGCTCGAAGACCGCGCCGGGGATTGGCCCACCGTGTTGTCGGGCGGCCAGAAGCAGCGCGTTGCGCTCGCCCGCGCCCTGGTGAGCCGCCCCGGCCTGCTGCTGCTCGACGAGCCGCTTGGCGCACTCGACGCCCTGACGCGGCTCGACATGCAGGATCTGCTTGCCAAGGCCTGGCTCGACGGGCGGATGACGGCCGTGCTGGTGACCCATGACGTGACCGAGGCGGTGCGCCTCGCCGACCGCATCCTGCTGCTCGAAGACGGCAATGTGACGCTCGACGTGACCAACCCGGCGCCGCATCCGCGCCCGGCCCACTCGGCCGAGGCGGCGGCGCTGGAAGCTCGCATCTACGATCGCCTGCTGACCCGCGGCCTCGCGGCATGAGCCTGGGGCTGGCGGGCGCCATGGCCGATCACCCGGCAGGGCGCGCGACCCGGATTCTGGTGATCGGCGGCGGCTTCACCGGCGTCGCCCTGGCGTTGCACCTGATCCGGGCGACGGACGCGCCGCTGCACCTCGTGCTGGTCGACCCGTCGCCCGAGCCCGGGCGCGGCATCGCCTATGCGACCCCCGACCCCGAACACCGCATCAACGTGCCCAGCGACCGCATGGGGCTTTTTGCCGACGATCCGCATGCCTTCACGCGCTGGCTTTTCGCGCAAGGCCACCTGCCCGACGACGGCAGCCACGATGGGGCAGGCCATTTCTACGTGCCGCGCCAGCTCTACGGCAGCTTCATGGCCGACCAGTTGGGTCGGGCCGTCGCGACGGCCGGCGAAGGCCGGGTGCGGCTCGAGCATCGCCGCGCCCGCGTCGTGGCCCTGGCGGCCGTTCCCGGCGGCTGGGAAGCGCGCCTCGACGACGGCACGCAGGTCACAGCCGAAGCCGCCGCGCTCTGCCTCGGCCACGCGCCGCCGCAGCCGCCCTGCCGGGTGGAGGTCGCGGCGCTGAACCAGGCCGGTCTCGTGTCGAATCCCTGGTCGCCCGGCGCCCTGCGCCTCATCGCTGCGGACGCCGCGGTGCTGGTGGTCGGCACCGGCCTGACGATGGCGGACGTCATCGCCAGCTTGAGTGCCGCAGGCCATCGCGGGCCGGTCACGGCCGTGTCCCGCCGAGGCCTCGTGTCACGGCCGCACGGCGCCTTCGACCAGCCCTTCGACATCCTGGGAGGCGCGCCATTACCCCGCACCGCCCTCGAACTGTTGCGCCTGCTGCGGCGCTGCATTGCGACGGCGACGCAGGACTGGACCGTGGTGGTGGACGCTCTGCGGAGCCACCTGCCCGAACTTTGGGGAGCCCTGCCGGCCGCCGAGCAGCGACGTGTGCTGCACCGGCTGCTGCCGTTTTGGGAGGTGCATCGCTTCCGCATCGCGCCGCAATTGCAGGCCGCCATCCAGGCGGCCGAGGGGTGCGGCAGCTTGCGGATCGAACGGGCCGCCCTGACGGGGCTTGACCATGATGGCGCCCGTTTCCAAGCGACGCTACGCCGCCACGGCGGCGCGACGGAACAACAGGGCTTCGACGCCGTCGTGCTATGCACCGGTCCACGCAAGGGCGTTGCGGCCGATCCGCTGGCGGCCAGGCTGCTGGCCGATGGCGTGGCCCGCCTCGACGCGGTCGGGGTCGGCCTCGCGGTGGACCGGTCGAGCCGCGTGCTGGCCCCGGACGGCACGCCGCATCCGAGCCTGCTGGCGCTCGGCCCTATCACCCGCGGCAGCTTCGGCGAAATGACGGGCGCGCCCGACATCGCCAAGCATCTGGAGGCGATCGCCGGACCTTGGCTCGCCAGCCTGGTGCAGCATCCGCACCGGATCGGCTCCACCTGAGGCGATATCGCGCTGGAACGCAGTCCAGCGTGAAGGTTCCGTGCGCAGCTCTACCTAACTTTTGTTATGACTGCTTGGATTGCGACTGACATTTGCTGCGTCAGATCCGTTCAACAGGCCTCCTGATCGATCGGACGCACGGGATCTATTTGAACCAACCGTGCCTTCCGCCGTTCAATCCTAGTGACTCGCACGGCAGCAGGCGACCGTGGAGAACACAGGTCGGCATGCTGGGTTCAGCCGTCATTGCGAGCGAAGCGAAGCAATCCAGGATCTCGGCGCCGGACTGGATGGCTTCGCTTCGCTCGCAATGACGGGAAAGCCATGCTGGGGCTCGGGCTGCCTGCGCGAAAGCCGATCCTCGTGCCGTTCGGCACCACCACAACGCGCAGGCCGCTCCCGGCTGGCGCGTTGAACCCTTTCGGAGGACCATCATGAAGGCTCTTTGTTGGCACGGCACCAACGACATCCGCTGCGATCAGGTCCCCGACCCGACCATCGAGGATGCGCGCGACGTCATCATCAAGGTTACGGCCTGTGCGATCTGCGGCTCGGACCTGCATCTGATGGACGGGCTCATGCCCACCATGAAGTCCGGCGACGTGCTGGGCCATGAATTCATGGGCGAGGTGGTGGAGACGGGCGCCGGCTTCACCAAGTTCAAGAAGGGCGACAAGATCGTCGTGCCGTTCAACATCAACTGCGGCGAATGCCGGCAGTGCCGGCTCGGCAATTATTCGGTCTGCGAGCGATCGAACCGCAACGGCGCCATGGCGGCGGCCCAGTTCGGCTATCCCACGGCCGGGCTGTTCGGCTATTCGCACCTGACCGGCGGTTACGCGGGCGGCCAGGCCGAATATGTGCGGGTGCCGATGGCCGACGTGGCGCCCATGAAGGTGCCGGAAGGCTTGTCGGACGAGGAGGTGCTGTTCCTCACCGACATCTTCCCCACCGGCTACCAGGGCGCCGAACATGCCGAAGTGCGCGACGGTGACATCGTGGCGATCTGGGGCGCCGGCCCGGTCGGCTATTTCGCCATCCAGTCGGCCAAGCTGATGGGGGCCGGCACCATCATCGCGATCGAAACGGTGCCGGAGCGCATCGCGCTCGCCAAGAAGGCGGGGGCTACCCACATCATCGATTTCGCCAACGAGGACGTTTACGAGCGCATCCTCGAGATCAGCGGCGGCAAGGGGGCCGATTCGGTGATCGATTGCGTCGGCATGGAAGCGAGCGGCGCCCATGGCTTCGCGGGGCTGATCGATGCCGCCAAGGAGAAGCTGACCTTCTCCGAACGCACAACGGCGCTCGATCAGGCCATCCGGGCGGTGCGCCCTTGCGGCATCGTTTCGGTGCCGGGCGTCTATGGCGGGCCGGTGTCGGTCAATATGGGCTCGATCGTGCAGAAGGGCCTGACGCTGAAGTCCGGCCAGACCCACGTGAAGCGCTACCTCGAGCCGCTCACCAAGCTGATCCTGGACAAGAAGGTCGACATGACCTCGGTCATCTCGCATCGCAGCACCGACCTCGCCGACGGGCCGGAGCTGTACAAGACCTTCAAGAACAAGACCGACGGCTGCACCAAGGTGGTGTTCCACCCCGCCGGCTGACGCTTCGGCACCGGGCGACGATCGAGGGCCGAAAGCCCTCGCGGTGTCGCCCGGCGGCATCCGTCTTGCTTAGTCATCCGGGTTCCGGCCCGGAGGTGGTTTATGCGGTTTTCGCTCGGTTGTTCGCTCGGCTACGACGTGAAGGTGCCGACGCCCTTCGTGTTCAACGTCGAATTGGCCAAGCTCGCGTCGCAGACCATTGTCAGCGAAACTCTCACCCTGTCGCCCGATTGTGCGACTGAGCGCTGGACCATGCCGGAAACCGGCAACCGTTACATCCGGATCACGGCGCCCCCGGGCCGCTTCACCCTCGACTACCAAGCCGAAGTGGACCTGATGCCGGCGCTCGAGGACCCGGATGCCGTGACCGAGGTCGCGGCGGCCGATATCCCCCTTCCGACGCTCGTCCACCTCTACCCCAGCCGTTACTGCCAGTCCGACAAGCTGCAGCGCCTCGCGAACCGCACCTTTGGCGCCGAGCAGCCCGGCTATGCCCGCGTCACGGCGATCTGCAATTGGATTCACGACAATGTCGACTATGTCGGCGGCGTGTCGGACGAGCTCACCTCGGCCTTCGACACCGCCACCGAGCGGGCCGGCGTGTGCCGCGACTTCGCCCATCTGGCGATCTCGTTCTGCCGCGCCCTCGGCATCCCGGCCCGCTATGTCAGCGCTTATGCGTGGCGGCTCGACCCGCCCGACTTCCATGCCGTGATCGAGGCCTATCTGCAGGGGCCGAATGGCCCGGGCTGGTACCTGTGCGACCCCACCCGCAAGGCGGCCGCCGATGGCCTCGCCCGCATCGGTGTCGCCCGCGACGCCGCCGAGGTCGCCTTTGCGTCGCCCTTCGGCGCGGTGGACTACGACAAGCCCGAAGTGTGGATTAGGGCGCTCGGCCCCGAACAGGTCGAGCCGCCGACCACCCTGGCGATCCGGGCCGAGTAGCCACCACGGGGCCTCAGCTGCAGGCTTCGATCTGGGCCAGCAGATGGGTGAATTCCACCGGTTTCGCATGGTAATGGTCGCAGCCCGCCGCCTCGGCGCGCTCGCGGTCGCTGTCGAGAGCATGCGCCGTCAAGGCGATGATGGGCAGGTGCGCCACGCTGGCGTCGCGCTTCAGGATGCCGGCGGCCGTCCAGCCGTCCATCACCGGCATGCTCATGTCCATCAAGATCACGTCGGGCTGCTCGGAGCGTGCCTTGCTGACCCCCTGGGCACCGTCGACCGCGATGATCACCTCGTAGCCGCGCCGCTCGAGGCGACGGGACAGGAAATCGTAGATCTGCTCGTGATCCTCGACGAGCAGGATCCGCTTGCGTGCGCCCATGCCGGTGCTTTCTCGCTTCGGCAACGACCCGACCGGGGGACCCATGACCGGGATGCCTGTCAAGCAAGCTCGGCCTTTTTTGTTTAATGCCGGCTTAACGCCACGCTTCCTTCCAGCCGTTTGCCAAATCACGCCTGTGTGAGACCACCGTGGTCCTCCCGGCATCGATTCCCGCCCCAGGCGTCGCGGGGGCCAACGCCGCTGGACTTGGCCATGACGGGCATGCTCCATAAGGCGCCGATCGCGCGATCCGTCATGGCGCGCCGCCACGAGAAGGGTTCCGCAATGTCCCACGCCCTGCAATTCTACATCGATGGCGCCTGGGTGGACCCGGTCGAGGCAAAAACACTCGATGTCATCGACCCTTCGACCGAGGAAGCCTTCGCGCAGGTCTCGCTCGGCTCGGCCGCCGATGTCGACCGGGCGGTCGCGGCCGCCCGGGCGGCCTTTCCGCGCTTTTCGCGCACGGCGCCGGCCGAGCGGCGCGACCTGCTGCGCCGCATCCTCGAGACCTACGACAAGCGCGCCGAGGACCTTGCCCAGGCGGTGTCGCGCGAGATGGGAGCGCCCATCGCCTATGCGCGCGACGCCCAGGTCTGGGTCGGGCGCGCCCACCTGGCCAAGATGATCGAAGTTCTCGACAGCTTCGCGTTCCAGCACCGCAAGGGCGCGGGGCTGATCGTCAAGGAGGCGATCGGCGTCGTCGGGCTGATCACCCCGTGGAACTGGCCGCTCAACCAGATCACCTGCAAGGTCGGGCCGGCGCTGGCGGCCGGCTGCACCATGGTGCTGAAGCCGTCCGAGGTGGCGCCGCTCGATGCGATCATCTTCGCCGAGATCCTGCACGAGGCCGGCGTGCCGAACGGCGTCTTCAACCTCGTCAACGGCGACGGGCCGACCATCGGGGCCGCCATGTCGGCGCATCCCGACATCGACATGATGTCCTTCACGGGTTCGACCCGGGCCGGCATCCAGGTCGCCAAGGCGGCGGCCGACACGGTGAAGCGCGTCAGCCAGGAGCTCGGCGGCAAGTCGGCCAACATCCTGCTGCCCGACGTCGACCTCGAAGTGGCAGTGAGCAAGGGGGTCGACGGCTGCTTCGGCAACGCGGGTCAGTCCTGCAACGCCCCGACCCGCATGTTCGTGCCTCGCGCCCTGCAGGACGAGGCCAAGATCGTGGCCCGCCGCGCCGCCGAAGCCTACCGGGTCGGCCCGGCCGACGCGGCCGACACGGGCCTCGGCCCAGTGGTCAGCCAGGCGCAGTTCGACAAGATCCAGACCCTGATCCAGAGCGGCATCGACGAGGGCGCCACCCTAGTGGCGGGCGGTCCCGGCCGTCCGGCCGACCTCAACCGCGGTTATTACGTGCGCCCCACCGTGTTCGCCGACGTGACCCCGACCATGCGCATCGCCCGCGAAGAAATCTTCGGCCCCGTGCTGGCCATCATGCCCTACGACAGCGAGGACGAAGCGGTGACCGAGGCCAACAACACCCCCTTCGGGCTCGCCGCCTATGTGCAGGGGCGCGACCTCGCCAAGGCGCGGGTCGTGGCGGGGTTAATGCGCGCCGGCCGGGTGCACATCAATTATCCCGATTGGGATGCCGGCATGCCGTTCGGCGGCTACAAGCAATCCGGCAACGGGCGGGAATATGCCGAATACGGCCTCGAGGACTTCCTTGAGACCAAGGGCATCTCGGGCTACGAGGCGGCCTGAGCCAGGGCGACAGAACGGGCCGCGGAACCCGCCTTCAGCGGCGCAGCAGGTTCCGCAGGCCCGGTGCGCCATCCGCTCCGAAGCGCTCCCAGGCCTGAAGACAGGCGGCGTCGCGGTCGCCCACGTAGTCGTCCTGGTCGGCATCGGCCTGATGACGCAGCGCCGGCGACAAGCCCGACGGCGCGAGCGCCGCTTCGTCGATGTCGGCCGAACCCATCAGGGCCTGGACCTGGCCCGCATCGACCTGGAACCCGCAGGGCGATGCCGCGTGCCGCAGCTTGATTACCGACAACGCCACGATCTCCTGCCAAGCAGTGAGCCTGGGGGGCGGCGCAGCGGCACCAGGCTCGGTGGCCAGTCCAAGCAGCATCAACGCCAACGCCGGGGCACCCAGCCGCCGCAGGCCACGGGGCGGATCCTTCCGGATCGCCCTTACTGGCAATTGTTCGGCCGCGTGCCGTTGACGGTTGCGGTGGCGTCCGTCGAGGCCTCACGCACCAGGATACCGGTGAACTGCGTCCCTGCAGCGCCCCAAAGCTTTTCGGCCGTCGCGCAGGCCGCCGTTTGATCGCCGTGGAAGCGCTGGTTCCAATGGCCGACGAAGCTGTTCTGCGATAGGCGCCGCTCGATGCGATAAAGCGAGTTGTAAAGGTCGCGCGTGTAATCCCGGTTGCCGGGCGCCCGGCTGAGGTCCACCAGCGTCTCGCTCAACTTGCTGGTGTCGACCCTGAAATTGCAAGCCGTCGACAACACCGGAAGCACCTGCACCCAGCCGGCCGACAACGGACCATCCTGATCGAGGCGCGCCCAAAAGGCATGCGCCGGTGCCGCCTCACTTTGCGAGACCATGAGACCGGCCGAAATCGCCACGCAGGCGAGGGTCACTTTGTTCATCGGTGCCTCAGGGATCGAGGATTCTGGTGCACCCATGGAGTGCAGGACGGGGTTGGACTGCGTGAAGTCGCCGATACACCTTCAACGAGCCCGGACGTCGAACGCGCTTTCCGCCAGGACGATCGAGGCAGAGCGTGAGGGAGGATCTTCGACCTCCCAAAAACAATGGTCATCAGAGCATTCACCTCCCCAGGTGACGCCCCCTCCGTTCAACAGATAAAGCAGCATCGATCCGCGCATAGAAGGCATGATAATTTATGCATCACGTCTTCGTGAGCGACGGGCGTAGTTTTCCGCCTACAGCGCGCCGAGCTGCTTCATCAGCCCCAGATTGTCCAGCAAGGCCCAATGCTCCACCAGCAGACCGTCGCGGAACTCGAACAGGTCCAACACTGCGATGTCGATCGGCCTGCCGGTGGCGGCCAATCCCATCAGCTCGCCCCCATGGGTGCCCTGCACACGCAAGCGCACCAGCACCTTGCCGCCTTCCGCCACCACATCCTCGATCGGCAACCGCATGTCCGGAATGCCGGGGTGCAGCGCGTCGGCGAGCTGCTTGACGCCGGCCGGGCCCACCACCTGGAACGGCAGGCCGGGATCGTGCCGCCGGAAGTCGGGCGCGATATGGGCCTGCCACCAAGCCTCGTCGCGATCGAGAAAGGCCTGGAAATAATCGCGGGCCAGCTGCTTGTTGGTTTCGGCCGTCGCCATGCTGCATTCTCCCGGAAACATTGGGGTTGTTCGAAGCGTCGATCAGGCCACGTAGGGCACGGTTGCCTTGAAGGCCGGCCGCTCGGCCGTGGCGGCCCGCAAGGCCGCAAGCTGCGGGGTAGGCTCGACCCACGGCGCCGCGGCGAAGCGCAGCGTGAGGTAATCGTAGGCCACCACAGCCGTGATCACCGCGATGTCGGGCGGGCCGCCACGGTAGGCGGGCGGCTCGGCCTCGAGCGGCCGCAGCCCCGTCACGATCGTGCGGCGGCGCTTCAGCCCCACCCGGGTTTCGCCCCAGGCCGGGTCCATCTGCATCTGGCCGGTGACGATGTTGGCCATGGCGTCGATCACCCCCATGGCGCGGCCGGCCTGGGACACCACCCGGTCGAGGTCGGTCCCGAGCAGGCTCGGCTCCGGCACCTTGCGTTCGAGCCAGAGCAGGATCAGCAGGCTTTCGGTCGAGGGCAGGCCGCCGTCGATCTCGAGCGTCGGCACCCGGCCGGCCGGGTTGAGAGCCAGCAGGGCCTCGGGGTCGCCCCACGGATTGACGATCTCGCTCGGCCCGAGGTCGAAGCCTTTTTCGGCGAGCGCGATGCGGGCGATGCGCGCATAGGGCGAGGTCGTGTTGGTGAGGATGCGCATCAAGCGGGCTCCGCGACCGCGCTATAGCCGAAGCGCGGGAAATGAACGTGCACGGTGCCGACGCTGTCGTTCTTGTGCCGGATCACGAGTTCGGTCGGGTCGGCGGCGACGAGCTGGCCCCGGATCGGGTCGTTGGCATCGTCGGTCCGCACCTCGACCCATTCGCCGCCCTTCAGCCCCGACGGATCGTCGGCCGCGACGCCGCGCACCGGCTCCGGTTCGGCCTCCCGCGCGATCCGCAACGCTTCGTCAGCCGCCATGGCGGCGCGCCGGCCGTGGCCGACGGCCGCGACGCGGTCCATCCAGGCGAGCAGCGGCCGGAACGGCAGCAGGGCCTCGGCCTCGGCACCGCCGTTCTGCCGGGCGAACCACAGCGTGTGATAGGCCGACAGGTCGGCGGCCGAGAGGCTATGGCCGAGCAGGAACGGCCGGCCGTCCTTCAGCATGTCGGCCAGAAACCCCATCTGGGCCGCCGTGCGCTGCCGGTTGAGCGGCAGGTCGCGCAGCGAGGCCGCCTTCGAGAAATCATGCTTCATGAAGCGGATGCGGTCTTCGATGAACTCGGCCGGCACGCCGTCGCCGATGATGGAGGTCGTGAGCGTCGCGGCCGGCAGAAAGGTGGTGGTGTCGGCCCACCAACTCAGCACCGACGCGAGCCCGACCTGATCGTCGGGGTAGAGCGTCGGCTCCGGGTGGCGGCGGTCGAGCTCGCGCAGGATCAGCAGGGTGTCGCAATAAATGTCGGCGCCGACCTGCAGCACGGGCGCGCGGCGGAACCCCGCCGTCAGCGGCACGGTGTCGGGCCGCGGCGGCCACACCGGCACCTCGACGGCCCGCCAGGCGAGGTCCTTGACCCCGAAGGCGAGCCGCAGCTTCTCGCAGAAGGGAGACAGATCATATTGGTGCAGGATGAGGTCGGGCATGGCGGGCGGATCCTCGGTTTATTTTGAAACTCAGCCCTCATTCCGGACGCAGCGGAGCGGAGATCCGGAACCGGGGAGCCTGGGCGATGCAGGTCGGCGCACACCGGTTCCGGGTCCGGCTGCGCCGTCCCGGAATGAAGGGGCGCTGCGCTCAGCCCAGGCACCGCGCGAAAATGTCCTGCGCCTGGCGCACCGTCATCTTGCGGGCCGAGGGGCAGGCGATCACGGTGTGGTCGGTGGCGGTGCGGTGGTCGAAGTCCTTGGCCGCGATGCCGGCGTAAAGGCCCGGCACGGCGCGCTCGGCCATCTCGCGCACCCGGCCCGGCGGCAATTGTTCCGGCGTGAAGTGCGTCGGGAAACCAATGTCGGCGTATAACGAGCGGATCGCCTCGGCGCAGGCCGCGATCGTGGCGGCCCGGCCCAGCCCTGCGGTCTCCACCTCCAGCGCCGCGGCGAGCGGACCCACCTTGTCGGGCAGCACCGCGAGGTTGAACGCCACCACATGCGGCAGCAGCACGCCGACCCCGTAGGGATGGGCCAAGTCGAGCTGCCCTTCGAGCGGCAACGACAGGGCGTGGCCGTGGCCGAGCCGGGCATTGCCGCAGGCCACATTGGCCATGCAGGAGGCGACGAGGTTGTTGTTTCGCGCCCGTTCGTCGTCCGAATTGATGGAGGCCCGCAGCGAGCCATATTGCAGCCGCACGGCGCCGAGCGCCACGGCGTCGGTCAGCGGCGAGGCGATGCCGCTGAGATAGGCCTCGACGCCATGCGTCAGGGCGTCGACGGCCGGCAGGGCCGCGACCCGCATCGGCAGCGAGCGCAGCGTCACGGCATCGAGGATCGCGGCATCCGGGAAGCTGAGCGGGCCGCCGCCGAGCAGCTTCAGGTGGCGCTCCTCGTCCTTGACGATGGTCCATTGCGACACTTCGGAGCCTGAGCCGGCCGTGGTCGGCACCATGATCATCGGCAGCGCCTTCCGGTCGAAGCGCCCGACGCCCGTGCATTCCGCCATCGGCTTGTGGTTGGTGGCCACGATGGCGATGCCCTTGCCGGTGCACATCACCGAGCCGCCGCCGATGCAGATCACCCCGTCGATGCCGTCGTGCCGCACCCGCGCGCCCTGCTGGTCGATGTGCGAGCAACGGGCGTCGATGCCGCAGTCGTCGAAGCGCGATATCGCGAGGCCGGCCTCGGCCAGCGCCGCCAGGGCCGCGGCATGAAACGGCTGGGCGGAGATCACCGGGTCCGACACCACGAGCACCCGGCTCATGCTCAGTTCACGCGCCAAGTGCCCGATCGTGCCGAGGGCACCAGCGCCGGACACAATTCGGGTGGGCATGTAGAAGGTTGTGATCAAGGGCGTTCCTCGGGATGCTGGCGTCTCGAGGCGCCGCTTTCTTGCCTCGATCCTGTCGAGGTCCTCGGAATGGGGCCAATATCGTTTTGCGACGGGCGGGATCACCGCCCGCGATGGAGCCCGGCGCCCGTCAGGCCGCCTTGGCCTGCGCCAGAACCGCAGCCACGATGGCCGGGAGGAGGCCGGGGAAGCGCGTCTCGATCTCGGCGCAGCGCGCGCTGTTCAGCATCTCGACGCCCTGCCGCTCGCTGCGGATCAGCCCCGCCTCCCGCAGGGCCCGGAAATGCTGCGACAGCGTCGATTTCGGCACCGTCCGCTCGCTGACGGTCGCGAAGGCGGCGCAGCGTTGCGCGCAGCCGCCCCCCAGGATGCCGACGAAGATGGCGGCGCGCGTTTCATCGGCCAGCGCATGCAGGATGCCGGCGAGCGTGATGTCCTCAAGGGCGGGATGGGCAAGCGGCCGCATGCCCACACCCTACGGAGGCTTGACAGCGAGTTCAATAGTTCTGATATTCCGAACTATTGAACTTATCGCCTGGTCAATATGGCGGTTCTGATCGGAGACGTGTCATGGGTAAGCTCGAAGGCAAGGTCGCGGTCGTCACGGGCGCCTCAAAGGGCATCGGCGCCGGCATCGCCAAGGCGCTGGCAGCCGAGGGGGCCGCGGTTGCGGTCAATTACGCGTCCAGCAAGGCGGGAGCCGATGCGGTGGTGGCCGCCATCACGGCAGCGGGCGGCAAGGCAGTCGCGGTGGGCGGTGATGTGTCGAAGCCCGATGAAGCGAAGCGCATCGTCGACGATGCAGTGGCGGCCTTCGGCCGGCTCGACATCCTGGTCAACAATTCGGGCGTCTACGCCTTCTCGCCGATCGAGGAGGTCTCGGCGGCGCAGTTCCATGCCATGTTCGACGTCAACGTGCTCGGGCTGCTGCTTGTCACCCAGGCGGCGGCCGCGCATCTGGGCCAGGGCGGCGCCATCATCAACATCGGCTCGGGCGTCACCAGCCTAACGCCGCCGATGAGCGCGATCTATTCCGGCACAAAGGGCGCGGTCGACGCCATCACGGGCGTGCTGGCGAAGGAACTCGGGCCGCGCGGGATCCGAGTCAATTCCATCAATCCGGGGATCGTCGTCACCGAGGGCACCGCGACGGCTGGCTTCGCAGGTTCGGATTTCGAGAAGGCCCTGGTGGCCCAAACGCCGCTCGGCCGCGCCGGTCAGCCCGATGACATCGCCAAGGTGGCGGTGTTCCTGGCTTCCGACGACGCCGGCTGGGTGACGGGCGAGAAGATCATCACGGGCGGCGGCCTGCGCTGAACCTTCGCGTCAGCGCAGGTGCTTCAGCAGCGGCACCAGCGCCACGAACACCACCAGGGCCGCGAACAGGAAACTGGCGCGGCTCTGCTGGCGATAGGCCTCTATGGCCCAGACCAACGGCACGACGGCCGCCGCCAGGATGCCGACCGGCGCCGGCAGGACGCCAAGATAGGTCAGCCCGCACATCACGAAGCAGGCCGCGTAAACGGTCAGCCGGGTCTTGGGCGAAAATCGGGAATCCCGCGGGGCATCGACACTCATGGTGCTGAGATGCGGCCGAGGACGGCCGGGCGCAAGGCGGGCCCGGCCGGATGCAGCGCGGCTCAGCCGTGCTTGGTGATGGTGGTGCGGATCTGCGAACAATCATGCAGCGCCGCAAACCCCTTTTCGCGGCCGTGGCCGGACTTCTTCATGCCGCCGAAGGGCAGCTCGATGCCGCCGCCCGCCCCGAAGGCGTTGATATAAACCTGGCCCGCCTTGATGCCGCGCGACACCCGGAGGGCCCGGTTGCCGTCGTGCGACCACACGGCGGCCATCAGGCCATAATCCGTGCCGTTGGCGAGCCGCACCGCATCGGCCTCGTCGTCGAAGGGCAGCACGGCCAGCACGGGGCCGAACACCTCGAGCGTGGCAAGCTCGTTGGCGCGCGGCACCGGCCCATAAACGCGCGGCGCCACGAAGAAGCCCTCGGCCGGCGTCCCTTCGGCGATCTGGCCCGAGGCCAGCACCGGCACGCCCTGGTCCTCGGCGCGGGCGAAAAAGCCCTCGATGCGCTTCTTCTGCGTGGCGTTGATGACCGGCCCGAGGTCGCGGTCCATCTCGGGCGTGCCGGCCGTCAGCTTGGAGAACTTGTCGGCCAAGGCCTGCACCACGGTGTCATAAGCGGCCTTCTCGACCAGCACCCGGCTGCCGGCCGAGCAGGTCTGGCCGGCGTTCTGCACCATGGCGTTGGAGATCACGCTCGTGGCCGTGTCGAGGTCGGCGTCGCCGAACACCACGTGGGGCGACTTGCCGCCGAGCTCCAACGTGCAGCCGATGTGGTTCCGGGCCGCGGCCGTCTGGATCAGCACGCCCACCTCCGGGCTGCCCGTAAAGGAAATGAAGTCGATATCACGGTGGCTCGACAGCGCCGCGCCGGCTTCTTCGCCGAGGCCCGGCACGATGTTGAGCGCGCCTTCCGGAAAGCCGGCCTCGGCCGCGAGTTCGGCCAGCCGCAGCGGCGTCAGACAGGCGTCCTCGGCGGGCTTCACCACGCAGGCGTTGCCCATGGCGAGCGCCGGCGCCACGGTGCGGCCGAACATCTGGGCCGGGTAGTTCCACGGGATGACGTGGGCCGTCACACCATAGGGCACGTGCTCGGTGGTGACGAAGAAGCCGGGCAGGAACGGGATGGTGTCGCCATGCACCTTGTCGGCCGCGCCGCCGTAATATTCGAAATAGCGCGCGGTGGCCACCATATCGGCCCGCGCCTGCTTCAAGGGCTTACCGGTGTCGCGCGCCTCGATCAGCGCCAGCTCCTCGGCGTGGTCGGCGATCAACAGCGCGAATTTCGACAGGAGCCGGCCGCGCTCGGTGGCCGAGAAGCGCGACCAGGCGCCGCCCTCGGCCGCCGCGCGCGCGGCAGCGACGGCGCGGTCGACGTCCTCCGCATTGCCGGCCGTGATGGCCGCGAACACCTGCCCCTCGGCCGGCGCCACCACCGGCACCGTCTTGCCCGAGGCGCCCGGCACCCACTTGTTGTTGATGAAGACGCCCTTGGCGGCGCTCGACACGATCGGCTTGTTCATGGCGTGTGGCTTTCGCGTTGGCGCCGCGGTGGGCCTCCCCGGCCTCGCAGGCGCGCTCATCCCGTCGCGGCGGGCCTGCCCGCCCGTCTCTTAAGGGGTATGTCGGGCGCCCCGGCCCGGCCGGCAAGCACCTTTTCGGGATGGCCCGCATAGGCGGGCGCTATGGCGCGTCTGCGTGTCGCCATCGCGCGGCGGCATGCCGGCCCTCGCGAAGGGCTATTGGCAGGCGGGGGCCAGTGGGCGCAAGGCTGGCCACCCGCCGCCCTGCACCGACCTGTGCCCATGCTCCACGCCCTCTCGACCCTCGCGCTGCCGTTGTTCGTGCCGGCCGACCGGCCGGAGCGCTATGCCAAAGCCTTGGCGGCCGGGGCCGATGCCGTGATCGTCGATCTCGAGGATGCGGTGGCACCGCTGGCCAAGCCGGCGGCCCGGCAAGCGCTGCGCGATGCGCGCGACACGCTGGCCGCCGCCACCGGCCCGGTGCTGCTTCGCATCAACGCCCGCGGCACGCCCCACCACGAGGCCGACATCGCGGC